>JAOZIC010000204.1 GCA_026014605.1 Candidatus Bathyarchaeota archaeon | reverse complement strand
CTCTAATCACTTTATTTTGGAGTTCTAATATTTAAACAGTCCAGATTCACACACCTACATAAATATGATTCGCAAGTGAATCCGAAACAACACATTACATAAAATAATAAGAGATTCAAACTTAAAAACTAAAGCGATTCTATGGGTCGCCCGTCTTCGAACAGGTTATTGCGTGGATGTTCTTTGTATCCGATTATTGGCTTGGTTGAAAGTATGATTTTTTCCCAGCGGTCGCGTTCGATGTCGTATCTGAAGTTGTGGCTGTTGGGTTTTAGTAAGCATCTGTAGCCGATGAACCGTTCGTTTTGGAAAACTAGGCGCATTTTGTCTTTGCATTGTGGGTCTGCGCAGGGGAGTAGTTCTCTCAGCATCTTAATCTAATCTATTAAGACATAATAAACAAGTTAATAAATGTAATGAACAAAACAACTGGATTACAAAACAGAAAAAACAAATTACATTTCAGAAAGTATTGCCCGTGCAGCAACAAGCAACGAGTCAAGCTTCTGAAAAGAAAGCCCAGTAATCTTTCTGAGCCTGTTTGTTTTGGTCTGTGCAAACTGTTTAAGCAAAACGATTCCAGCCAACACAAGCTTTTCTCGGCTTGCTGCGTTTAGTCCATTAAGGAATGTTACAGGGTATGCCTTTTTTTGTTCAATCAGGCTCTGTAAATCACCGTTTTTTGGTGCACTCCATCCAATGTGGCGAATTCCTCTGCAGTCTGCGTAACGTTTAGCGTGGTCAGTTAGTTTGGTGTTGCAAACAATCATGGGGTAGTCGATTTTTAGGTCGTTCACTTTGTCTGCGTATCCTTCAGTGACGTCCTCGAACACCGCTCTTGAAATGCGGCTCACGTCAAGGTTTGTCCGTGTGTGATAACGGTAATGATGTTTTACTTCAACAATAGCGGTTTTGCCATCTTTTCGTGCTATGGCATCAACCTCGTGTTCCACGCAACGCCCGCGAACAATCTGGTTAGGCGACACATCATAGCCGTGCTCTCTTAACAGCACTTGAACAAACCGCTCAAAACCAGGCTGGGAGCCAAGCATGCTTAACGCTTTTCGTAGGTCGATTTTGTGTTTGGTTACGGGTTTGTGTTTGCGTATATGTTTGAAGACCATCTGCAGTATCTTCTTTGTTTCGATGCCGTCATACAGATTAGATTCTATTTTAGTAACAATTGACTCAGCAGCTTCAGTTGTTGCACCCATACGAATCAGGGTTTGTATCACTTTGTTTCGGTCAAAGGGTTGTTGTGTGCCGTCATATTTGGTTACCAGAACAGGCAATGTAATCATCTGGATGTTTATTGTAGGTTATTTGCTAAAAAGCTAACCTAGGCTAGACTCAAAAAATGGAATTGTTTTTTAAAAAAAGAAAGGGAATACTCAAAAGAGTATTCTAGATTGGGTTGCCGTGAGCGTCGATGCCGCCGCCCAAATTGTTGTACATATCTAATGTGTTTTTGAGGGGATGTGCGTCAGTTAAGTCTGTGTTAGAGATTGCGTCATGGACTTGGTTTATGATGTCACCGGCGGACATTGGGTAGTTAACATCTGGGTGTAAGGCATTTAGAAGTGCAGCAACAGCGTGTCGGGCCAATGCGTCGTAGATGTCTTTGTCTTCATTTACACCGTTTTTTCCTGCAAGTGCTTCAAGGAGTGTTGGGTCAAGAATGCCGTCAGGGTCGTTCTTTTTGACGTTTATTCGTATGGTTACATTGAAAACGTCACTGAATGTGGTAGTTGCAGGGTCTATGGACATAGTTTCACCTTCATAGTTTTCGAAGGTTGTTGTTGGCCATACATCGACATGGTTTTTCCAGAATCCAGGAGTTAATCCTTCATCGCCTTCTTCAGGAATCTCCACTTCGATAATTGTTATTTGTTCAGCCTCATCAGGAACACAGATTACCGCAACGATATCTCCCGGACCAGGAACGAAAGTAGCACCATTTGCGTAAGCATTAGCAATGAGTGCCAATGAGTCAGCAGAGGGGTTACGGTTGGGGTTGTGGTCACCGTCGCCTTCGACGTTGTCAACGAAGTTCCATATTGCCATTTGGATGTCGTAAACATCGTCTTTGTCAGTGACTGTTGGTTTGTTGTTTAGGATGTAATTGACATAGTTCCATCCTTCTGAGTACCATTCTTCGGTATTGTATTCAGAAGGTATGTTGCAACTTGAGATGAGCTTGACAGTAAGGGTGTCTGAGGGAATATCCATATGGCTGAGGTCTATACACCAACCAAGATAATCGGTGTTGTCTACGTCGTATCCAGCGGGTACGCCACTAAGCGTTGAAACAAAGAAGCTTACTGGAGAAGCAAAATAACGCAGGTCAACTGTAGTCAGATAGACTTTTTCTGCAGGCAGATTCAATGAACATGAAGCTGCACTTACAGGTCCTACGACCATCACCGAAAGCAGTAGAAAACTAATTAACATTAAGATCTTTTTGTTCATAATTTCATTTCCTTATATTATACCATTTTTGTTTCAAACTTCCAAGTATAAATATATGTGTGGATGTTACCTCTATAGCAATGTTATAATCGAAAAGCAACTAAAAAAACATCAAATTCATTACTAATTTGCATAGTTAATTGCTAAGTATAAAAAATTTTTAATAAAAAATTATCAACTAATGAACCATAGAAAGACTACGGCAACATAGCATGGAAAACAGTTTTCAGAGCATGTTGAAATGAAATTTTTTGAATAAAAAGAACAAAAACAACATAAAAAATGCACAAAAAATTAACAGTGCAACGACCGCCGCACAACAAAGTAACCAAAAACCAAGAAAACACCAAAAGGGTACAGAAACAGGCGCTGAATACGTCCGTGCAAAAGCGGAAGGGGGCACTTCTAAGGAAACGTAAATAAACAGCGCAACCAAAAAAGTGGTCAGAACACCCCAAATGTGGCCGGGATGAGGTAGTCTGGTAGCCTATAGGTCTGTGGAGCCTAGCGCCCGGGTTCAAATCCCGGTCCCGGCCCTTCTGTTTACAGGGATGTTTTGCGGGAAATGTTTTAGAATCAGAAACCTCTAAATCTTTGTTCTGCAATCAAAAAGTAAGCAACATTGTGGGCCGATAGTTCAGCCTGGAAGAATGCCTGACTTGCACTCAGGAGGCCGCGGGTTCAATTCCCGCTCGGTCCACCACAATTTGATTTTTGGTACGTTAATGTTCGTGTGAAATTTTGGTTTCAAAGCTTTTTTTGTGACAAAAATTTCAGAAAAAACTT
>JAOZIC010000162.1 GCA_026014605.1 Candidatus Bathyarchaeota archaeon | reverse complement strand
AAAAACAGACAGAGACGTAAGAAAGATTAAAAGTTGAATACACCAAATAGGTATAGAACAAAATCTATTGGGGAATAACAAATGGATTTGACTGTTTTGGTTGACTACATTCCGTACATACTAATTTTTGGAGGAATCGTAGCCATGGCGTGGTTCCTAGAAAAAATAGTAAAACCCGTACCAATAGTAGGAACACCCGTAAGCTGGTTAACCAAAATCCTTGCACTTTTCGGATTCTTCGTAGGCATACTCCTAATAGTAACAGGCGGAACAGCATGGCAAACACAAGCAGCAATCGACACATACACAAAAGGTCTGCTGATAATCGCGGGACTTGCACTGTTCCTTAAACCCATCAAAGACTTCCCATGGGCAGCACTAATCGGCTTAATCGCAGGCGGCCTATGCGCAGGCGCGGTATACTTCTTCTTCCCCTTACCAGAAACAGTGTTCGGCTTTGCCTCAATCTGGGCATACGTAATAATCTTTCTAGTACCCGCAGTAATCGTCTACATGGTCTTCAAGTTCATAGAAGACGTACTCAAAATCGTGGGAACAATCCTAAGCTCAAGACCAGTAACCTTTGTTGTCGGCGCAGCATGCATAATACAAGGAATACTGCTACTGCTAGACCAAAACCTGTTCAACATTATCTTTGGATAAAAAAGAACAAAAAAATAAAGAAAAAATTAAGAGAGAAAAAAGTCTCTTAACCTTGAACGGTAATTTCTTTGATTACACCAGCGGCAACCGTTGTTCCCATGTCTCGAATCGCGAAACGTCCGAGCTCTGGGAAATCACTGTATGTTTCAACAGAGATGGGCTGAATCGGTTCAAACCGCACAACTGCACCGTCACCTGTTTTCAGGAAGGACGGGTTCTTTTCTACAACTTGACCAGTTCTTGGATCCAATTTAGCAACTAGCTCTTTGAACCTAACAGAGACCTGACCAGTGTTAGAGTGCAATACAGGAGAGTATCCTGCAGCAATCGCAGTTGGGTGGTGAATTACAATGATTTGACCGATGAACTCTCTTGCCACAGTAGGTGGACTAGAAACGTGACCAGCAACATCGCCTCGGTGAACATCTTTCTTTGAGATGCCCCTTACGTTGAAACCAATGTTGTCACCTGGTTCGGCTCTCTTGACCATAACGTGGTGAGTTTCGATGGATTTGACTTGTCCTTTTACCTTGGAAGGCATGAAGACTAGTTCGTCACCTTCTTTTAGAACACCAGTCTCAACACGGCCTACAGGAACAGAACCAATTCCGGTGATTGTGTAAATGTCCTGAATTGGAATCCTCAAAGGCTTAGTTGTTGGTTTAGCTGGAACTTCCATCTCATCAAGCGCTTCAAACAATGTTGGACCCTTGTACCAGTCCATGTTTTTGCTTCGCTCGGCTAGGTTGTCACCAGTCCATCCAGAAGTTGGAACGAAGTGAATCTTTGCGGGGTTAAAGCCAGACATTCTAAGGATTCTGGTCATTTCTTCTTTGATTTCGTTGTAACGGTCTTCTTTCCAGTCAACTGAAGCGTCATCCATCTTGTTAATGGCTACGACAATTTGGTTAACTCCCAAAGTGTATGCCAAAAACGCGTGTTCTCTTGTTTGTCCACCTGGACCAATACCAGCTTCAAATTCTCCTCTTTTAGCAGATATCAAAAGAATTGCAGCATCTGATTGGCTTGCACCAGTGATCATGTTCTTTACGAAGTCACGGTGACCAGGAGCGTCAATAATTGTGAATTGATATTTTGGAGTCTCAAATTTCAGGTACGCAACGTCGATGGTCATACCTCGTTCACGTTCTTCTTTGAGTTTGTCCAAAACCCAAGCAAACTTGAATGTCTCTCTTCCCAATTTTTTGGCTTCTTCTTCGTAGGCTTTAGTAGTTCGCTCATCCACTGCTCCGGTTAGGGAGAAGAGGTGACCTACAGTAGTAGATTTACCGTGGTCGATGTGACCGATTACTACCAAGTTCAGATGTGGTTTCTCTTTGTTACTCATCTTTTTTATCTCCAATACTTTTTTTGTTAAAGCTTACTCCTTATAGTGTAAGTGGATTCGTAGAGAAAACAGTTGCTTCAGTTATTTTAACTTTTTGAAGGAAAATCAAGACAACAAAGCACCTTTTTCTCACATTAGACGCATTTTTAATTAAAGTTCCTACCGCGAGGAACGAGCAATTCGCTCCATTTCGTTACGCTTTTTCACAGCATAACTTTTAACATCATTCTTAGACGCCAAAACCAACTCTTCAGCAAGATATTCATCCAAAGCTTTTGGGTTACCAAAAGATTGCTTGCGAGCACCCTCAGAAAGCAAACGAAGAGCAACGTCCACGCGCCTTTGGGGTGAAATGTCTACAGCCATATGATATGCAATACCACCGTAGCTGATACGGGTAGTGTCCTCGCCAGGGGCGGTGTTTTCTACGGCTGAAACAAGAAGTTGGATAGGATTTTCTCCTGTTTGGATGTGCATGATTTCAAAAGCATTTCGTACCAAAGCGATTGCACGGGTCTTTTTTCCGGCTGCACTGCCTGGGCGCATAAGGTTGTTTATGAGCCGTTCGACGATGCTTACTTTGGCTTTGTGGAATTTTCCATGCTCGTGTCTTCCCATGCTGTGGGGTACATAAACTGGTTTAAGAGATATGTATTGTTTAAGGCCTGGATCCTCTACGTTTACGCCTTCAAAGCTCCATTTTCCGAATAGTTGTATCTCTTGTACCTTACTCAAACGAGCCACCTTGTAGTTGTTTTGGGTTTAGAAACCAATATTTAAGGGTTGTTTAAAGTGAAGACCAGTTTTTAGCGCATTGGTTTTTCTTTTCTGCCAAGAACCAACTCGTTAAGGGAAACACCGTTAACGGTTGACACTTTCCATCGGACACCAGGAAGGTCACCCATGGCTCCACCGCGGGAACCGCTGATTCCTTCAACGACTACTTCGTCGTGTTCGTCGACTACGTTTAATGCGCCGTCGCCTGGAAGAAACGCAGTTATTACCCTGCCGTTTTTGATGAGTTGTGTTCGTACACATTTCCTGACGGCACTGTTAGGCTGCTTGCTTTCGATTCCAACCTTTTCCAGTACAATTCCCCGCGCCATAGGAGCGCCTTTTAGGGGGTCAGATTTTATGTCCAATCTGAGTGTTCGACGTTTGTAGTATAAGTCCTTCCATCTGAAGTTCTTTCTTTTGGCAAGTAGTTTTCTTGCTGCTAGTTCGCCTTTTGGTGCCTTTGAACCCATGCTGTTCTGTCCTCTAATCACTTTATTTTGGAGTTCTAATATTTAAACAGTCCAGATTCACACACC
>JAOZIC010000102.1 GCA_026014605.1 Candidatus Bathyarchaeota archaeon | reverse complement strand
CCCGGACCTAATAGCAGCTTCTATTATTGGTTCAGTTGTGTTTGATCCTTGGCTTGATCCAGAACATCCTGATACTCTAATATTGAATGAAAAATCGGGATTCTACTATCAAACAATTCAATCAGCCATAGATTATGCTTCCGACTATGATACCATCAACGTACCAGCGGGTGTATACAATGAACGGATTACCATCGAAAAACCGCTAACACTGAGAGGCGCAACCGCTAACGTCAACAAGAATGGCTATACAGTCCCAACAAACTACGCGTGGGACAGTAATGTTGAAACAATACTAAACAATCCTACGCCAGAGCTTACCGCTACAATCTCAGTTGTAACCATCAAAGATACAAGCGATGTCACGTTTGAAGGATTTATCGTTCAGAGTCTAAATGCACCATTAGGCAGTGCGAATGACATGTTACTCTACATTGACGTCAAGAGTGGAACAATGGAAAACATAACCATTCGAAACAACGTCATAGGTCCTAACACCAACATCGCGGACCAAGATGGAACCGCTGGACGTATGGGACTGTCCATCAGCGTAAATCAATACCTAGAAACACCATACGGACTTGTAAACAGCAGTATTGCAGGTAACAAAATCTTTAACTGTGAAGGGAACGGAAACAACCTCTTCATTTGGGGTGCCTACTATTCTTATGGAGCTAGACATCCTAGCCCAATGGAAGACACTGTAATTGAAGACAACGAAATCTCAGGTTCCCACCGCAGCGGCATAGAGATAGCAGGTGGCATCAGCGGATTAACCATACGGAGTAACACAATCTCCGGCAACAGTGGATTACCAACCGATGATCCAACTAATCTGAAATACGGAAACGGCATTGTCCTCATTCGGGGTTCAAGTGACAGCGGAGAACAGATAGGTTTAGGACCAGAAAACCTAACAATCAAAGACAACGACATCATAAACAACGAAAAGAACGGTATTTACACTGGACCAGTCAGCAAAAACTACGTTATCACTGGAAACAATATCCAAAACAACGGTTGGGACGGAATTCGATTAGACATGGAAGCACACTACAAGAACCCAACATTCGAAGACGAAGATCGGGTCGGATTCTTTGAAGCTGCTGAAAGCGTTACAGCCACACATAACAACATCTATGACAACAGTGAACTAGGTGTAAATGTCATCGGAGAACCGACAAACAGTTTCGTTCTGGATGCAACCTTGAACTGGTGGGGCGCTGCATCTGGACCTGACGGCGACAAAATTAGTGAATATGTGCTTGCTGACCCTTGGATTCACGATGCATACGGTTTGTCGATGGAAGAAATAGTGGAGCCTGAAGGAGAACGTTATGGTTCTGCCCCAACATTTTCTAACTTTGGTTTTGACGCTGTAATCCATAACTTGAAGAGCGGCTGGTACAGGGTGGATTCAGGGGCTTGGAATGTCTTGTTTGCAGATGTTGACGTTCCAGAGTGGAACAGTGATAACTGGCAGGTTCCAGATTTTGTAGGATTAGCTGATGGCAATCACACGGTGTTCTTTAAGGTTGGCGACGTTTTTGGTCATGAAAGCAACGTTTGGAACTGGGAGTTCTGTAAAGACAAAGCACCGCCGACAATCTCCAATTCACAGGTCACCCCAGATTCGGGCACGCCTGAAACAATATTCACCATTACTACTGATGTGGAAGACCCTGCTGGAATCCAGTCTGTGATAGCGTCAATTCAGAGACCTGACGAAACAGAAGTGGCAAGTGTTGAGCTCACGAATGGCAGCAGTTACTCTGGAATATGGGATTCAACAGGTTTTTTGGAAGGAACATATTACGTAGACATCATTGCCACAGATAACGTAGGCAACAGTATAGAAGAAGAGAATGCAGGTCATTTCCCGATTTTGGCGATGCCAGTGATTAATTGGACATGCCAATGCATTCCAGCCAACCAAACAAATTATGAGTTTGACGCGAAAAACAAAACGGGTGCCAGTATTTTTCTTAACACCTCGACTGGAACGCCAACAGTAACCGTTGCCTGCTGTAAACCAGGAAATGCAACTGGTTTCTCTTGCGACGTGGACAAGTATATAGATGTACAATTGGATGACCCCACAGGCGTTACGTCACTTATGATTACGATTTACTACACGCAAGCAGAGATCGAGGGCTTAGTTGAAGCAGATCTTAGGTTGTATTGGTGGAACGGAACCGCTTGGAGCGTGTGCTCAAACACGGGTGTGAACACAACAGACTGTGATTGTTACAGTGGATACATATGGGCAGAAATAACCGCTGACAGCGAACCAAGTCTGTCAGATTTAACGGGTACGCCGTTTGGAGCCAACAGCCTAGAACATCCAGTGGGAGGAACTTTTGGTCACACAAGCACGGTGCATCTGCTGGAGAAGCTTATGGGAAGGTTTCTGGTTGAGCATTGGCTGATACTGGTTGCGTTTGGTGTGATGGTGGTTGGAGTCGGTTTGATAGTTTACCCAAGAAAACGAAGCTCTCCACGGTTCTAAAGCCGCAAAAACTGGAGATGAAAATTGCGAAAAAAGTACATTGGCATCGTTTTGATACTTGGTTCAGTTGTTATTATTGGCTTTTTTGCTGTTGACATGTGGCTAAAACAAAACGAAAATTCACATAACATCAAACCCGACCTGCTCAACCAATCTGAGCCAACAGCAGCGTTGGTGGACGCTCTTTGTGTTTCCAGCCCAGACAACATTTTCACGTCAGAGTTGGTTGAAACCCTAAACCAAGCTGGATTTTCTGTCGACATTTACGCGGGAAAAAATGTTACCGTAGATTTGCTGAAAACGTTCCCTGAAAGCTACGACTTGCTGGTTTTGCGGATGCACAGTGCTGTTCACAGCGAGACATTGGGTTTGTATCTGTTTACTGCAGAGCCTTACTCTGAAGACAAGTATGTCAATGAACAATATTTTCAGTTGATAAAGGAGGCTTACGCATTTGCGGACTCAGAGCCTGTTTTTGCGGTCAACTGGATGTTTGTAAAAAGGTGTATGGCAGAAAAATTTTGCAACACTACAGTTATTGTGATGGGCTGTGACGGAGCATGCGACTTGAAAATGGCAACAGAGTTCTTTAATCAAGGTGCAAAAGCATACATCGCTTGGAATGGTTTGGTAATACCGTCTCATTCGTCTAAAGCAACACTTCAACTGGTTGAAAATTTGTACATTAAAAATTTCACGTTTCAACAAGCCGTGGAAAACACGAATAAACAAATTGGTCCTGACCCAAACAATAACAGCACATTAACACTGATAAAACCATAAAACACATCAAGTACAGACACCAGATTGCCGCAAGTCCCGCCATCCAGACCATCGTCTACATCTCACATCAAAACCAAGTTGGCGTGGACAATTGGGCATGTTTGAAGACTAATAGTAGTTCATTGTTGAAAACTACCTTTTTTCAGAAAATCCAAGATAAAACAGGATATTATTTCCCAAAAAGTTAAGTTCTGCAAATAGTATCCATGAAAACAGTAATGTTGGTG
>JAOZIC010000003.1 GCA_026014605.1 Candidatus Bathyarchaeota archaeon | reverse complement strand
AGTAATACTTATTAATTGTGATTGAATTTCGTATTTCACTTTCACATAAAACAAATACCCTTGGGGAACAACAAAAATGAAAATATTAATCTGCGGAAAAGGAGGCAGCGGAAAAAGCACAATCGCTTCCATACTCGCAAAAAACCTGCTCCAAAAAGGATACAGAGTCCTAGTCGTGGACACAGACGAATCAAACTACGGACTCAACAACCAACTTGGACTAGAGAGCCCAACATCACTCATGGATCAAATGGGCGGAAAAAAAACATTACTAAGCAAAATACTAACAGCATACTACGACGGAAAAAAGACCCCCGTAATCAACCAAAACTGGACAATAGACCAAATACCCGTTGAATGCATCTCAAAAAAAGATGACCTATACCTTATGCAAATCGGAAAACTGCAACATTTTGGCGAAGGTTGCGCGTGCCCAATGGGTGGACTCTCTAAAGATTTTGTTACCCACCTAAAACTTGAACCAAAAGACGTAGCAATAATCGACACCGAAGCAGGAACAGAACACCTGGCCAGAGGTGTAGCAACTGGGGTTGATGTCGTTTTAATGGTTTTGGACCCCTCATACGAGTCCATTAAACTATCCAAGAAAACCGCTGCAATGGTGGGTGAAGCAAACAAGCCTGTTTATTTTATTCTTAACAAAATCAATGACCAACTTGCCGCTGCCATGATACAACAACTTGGCGAACAGAAGGTAATCGCTCAAATCCCCTTCAGTTCTGAAATCCAAGAAAAAGGCCTCAGCGGCGAAGAAATGGACGTAACCGCGTCCGGATTAGATGATGTAACAAATTTTGTAATTCAAACTTCACAAAGGAGTCAAAACTAAAAATGGTAAAAAAAACACACCTAATAGCAGTAATTGCAGTTGTGGCAGTTATTTTAGTCGCCGCAATCGCAGTTGCCCTTACCCCAAATCTTTCAGGTAATCCAGAACAGGAACCTGAAACCCAAGAAATCGTGGACATGGCCGGTCGCACCGTGACGGTTCCCACTGAAATCAATCGGGTCGTTGCAGTATGTTCCGGTTGTTTGCGGGTGCTCACTTACATGGACGCCGCCGACCTGATATGCGCAGTTGAAGAAACTGAATCAGACCCTACTGGACGACCATACGCTATGGCGCACCCTGAATATGCTTCGTTGCCTGTAATTGGTCCCGGTCATGGTGGAGACCCTGAACTCATTGCAGCCCAAAATCCTGATGTAATATTCTGCTCAGATGCAAGAAGCCCAGACTTTGACGGTTTGCAGGCTCAAACAGGAATACCTGTTGTTTGCATCGTTTATGGTGGGTTAGATACTGCTGACGAAATTCAAACATTCTATGATGGACTTACTCTTGTCGGTCAAATCTTACACAAGGAAGACAGAGCTACAGAAGTCATCAACTACTTCAACGACATAATCGACGACCTTGACAGCCGAACCTCAGACATACCTGACTCAGAAAAGGTGTCCGTGTATGTAGGTGGGCTTTCGTCAGGTGGAAAACATGGAATAGTTTCAACCAATGCATACTATGCTCCTTTCACGTTAACCAACTCAAAGAATGTGATAACTGACGAGATGGTTGACGGTTCCACTTCGGTAGTAAGCATAGATGCAGAAATAATTCCTAGCCTCAACCCCGACATCATATTCATTGACTACTACGGCTTAAGCCTCTGCCAAGCCGATGTCGCAGACCACGCAGACGTATATGGAGACTTGGATGCGATAAAAAACAACTGCACATACGGACTGATAGGCTACAACTGGTACCACCTAAACTACGGCATGGTACTAACCGACGCATACTACGTCGGAAGAGTTCTGTATCCAGACCAGTTCTCGGATGTTGACCCTGAAGAAAAAGCTGACGAAATATACACATTCCTCGTTGGAGCACCATGCTATGATGAACTGGCAGAACTTTACGCCCCCTTCGGACCTGTAAGTCTACGCTGAGGTACAACCTGCGCAACCCAACGACGTTAACAAAATCTGAAACTTGGTGCAAATGGGAGTAACAAACAATGAAAGACGCCGACGACCTACTAAATCCCCCTTTTCCTCGCTCCAAAGCGTTTTCCACGCTAATCATGCAATCGCTGGAAGGCTTCAAGCGTTATAATCTTATAACGACGGCATGGGAGAGCGGACTGTTTGACTTCACGGTTACTCCCAAAACCTACCAAGAAATAGCCAAAGAACTGGGCTATCAAGAAATCATGACTCAACTGTTTTGTGATGCACTGGTCGAACTTGGTTTGCTGACAAAAAGGGCTGATGCATACGTTAATTCGCCACTAGCTGATAACTACCTGAAACGTTCTTCTTCTCGGTGCATGAGCCACACCCTGCAGAACATGAAAAGAAACGCCAACCACTGGAACCAACTGGCAACCCTGCTCAAGGATGGTCCAATCACCAGAAATCGAAAAGACATGTTTAATGGTGACTGGATAGTCGGCATCGCAGAATGGGCAGAAGCTGGCTCAGTTTTCAACGTTATGAAAGCAGTAACAAAATACCTGAAAGTATGTCGCTGGAAAAGACTGCTTGACGTTGGCGGCGGACACGGACTCTACTCGATCGCTTTTACTGCTATCAACCCCGAACTTGAGGCATTCGTATTTGATCGCCCAACCATAACTCCGACAACATGCAAGTACATCGATGATTACACGGCAGACCGCGTTCATGTAATTTCTGGAGACTTCTATACTGACCGTATCGGGGAATGCTATGACGCAATTTTTTCGTCTTTCAACCAAAGTTGCAGTGACCCAGAGCTCATTCCGAAGCTTGTGGATGCATTGAATCCCACTGGAGATTTGGTGTTGCGAAGATTCAAAGACAGTTCTAGGGAACAGGCATTAAAAACCTTAGAATGGAACTTTGTAACCTTTGATGGAAAGAAACTTGGCAGCAAGCCCCACTCATCACGGGATGTCGTGAACCTAGCCGAGTATGTCAAGCATTTGAAAGCCGCTGGTCTAAACATTTTAGACATTGTACCTGTTGACGAAATGTCCGAGATAGTTTTTGCACGAAAACCTTCCAAAAAAAGGAGTACGAAATAACTTGGACACCAGCAAAACTGTTGACACAAAAAACGGTGACACTCCCGATTACTCTCAGTATATCGGAAAAAAGGTGATGTTTCTAACAGTTTGTGCCGTTGTTTTAGTTATATCCGTTTTAGTGGCGTTATCTATTGGCTCCGCTAACCTGTCTATCTCTGAAGTAGTTGACCAGATACTCAACCAGAATGGAATAGCTTGGAGCATCCGTTTTCCCCGTGTACTCGTTGCTGTAGTCGCGGGTGCTATGCTAGCAGTCGCAGGCACAATCATGCAGTGTATACTCAAAAACCCTCTAAGCGAACCTTACACTCTTGGACTTAGCCAAGCCGCCGCGTTCGGAGCTGCTTTTGCAATTGTAATTCTTGACGCAGGAAATATGTTCAGTAACACCAAAGACGCAGTAGTAATCAGCAACCAGTATGCTGTGACCCTGTGTGCGTTCTTTTTCTCTTTGATATCCACTGGTGTCGTTCTTATTCTCACACGGTTGACCCGTGTCTCGCCAGAAGCCATAGTGTTGTCAGGCGTTGTTATGGGCTCAATTTTTGCGGCAGCACGCACCGCAATCCAATATTTCGCTAACGAGATTCAACTCGCTTCCATAGTGTACTGGACGTTTGGGGACCTGAGCCGCATAACGTTGGATAATCTTGTTCTTATTACGGTGGTGTCTGTGCCTGTGCTCATATACTTCATTTATAACCGCTGGAACTACAACGCCATCGACGCAGGAATAGACACCGCACGCAGCCTAGGCGTGAACGTGAGCAGACACACAATCGTGGGGATGGTTCTCTCTTCACTTGTTGCCGCGTTGATTGTTTCCCTGATGGGCGTCATCGGTTTCGTGGGTTTGCTAGCTCCACACATGGTTCGGCGTGTTATTGGCTCTGACCACCGCTTCGTTATTCCTGCCGCTGTGTTGGTGGGAGCACTGATTTTGTTGATATCCGATACTTTGGCGCGTACAATCATTTCTCCGCTTGTTCTTCCTGTGGGTGTTATAACTTCGTTTCTAGGTGGACCGTTGTTTCTACTTATACTAATTCGGGGGTACAGAAAATGAAACTGAAAATAAGAGATGTAGAGTTCTGTTACAAAAATGGGCCAGCTGTATTAGAAGACATTCAGATGGCTGTTGGAGCAAACCAAATGTTAACAATTCTTGGACCCAACGGAGTAGGCAAAACTACGTTACTCAAATGCATCAACGGTCTTCTGAAAACCCGTAAAGGCACAATTCTAGTAGACGGAGAAGAACTACGCAAGATGAATCGTGTTGAGGTTGCTAAACGGATAGGTTATGTGCCTCAGCGGGCTGATGTTTCCCAGATTACAGTTTTTGATTCTGTTTTACTTGGCAGAAAACCCCACATCACATGGGACGTTTCAAAAAATGATATTAAAATAACAAAAGACGTCATCAGCAACCTTGGTTTAAGTGAACTTTCTTTAAAGTATATCAACGAAATAAGTGGTGGCGAACTGCAAAAAGTTCAGCTTGCCCGAGCACTGGTGCAGGAACCTAAAGTTTTGTTGCTTGATGAACCTACCAGTAGCCTTGACCTGTGTAACCAGCACCATATGATGTCTACTCTTGTTGATGTTGTAAAGAACAGCGACTTAACCGCAATCATGACCATGCATGACATCAATCTTGCTTTGCGTTACAGTGACAAGTTTATCATGCTTAAAGGCGGGACTGTTTTTGCTGCAGGCGGTCATGAAGTGATTACTCCAGAAAACATTGAAGCAGTATATGACTTGCCAGTTAATGTTGTAAACTTCATGGACAGGCCTATAATTGTGCCTCTTTAATCGTTCAAAGATTTAAAACAGGTTTCAATGTTAAACAAGTGATATTCCAAATTTTTTATAAGCAAAACGCACTGAAACTAGTAGACGATTGAACATGAATAAACGCCAACTGCTAGTTTTAATTACTGTGTGCATGTTTTGTTTGTCTGCCTGTTTTGGGCAAATACATGCCCAACCCGAAACCCAAACTATTCACAACTTAACCTCGGACCTGAACTATGACACTATTCAGGAAGCGATTAATGCTCCAGAAACGTTGGATGGGCATGTTATCTTTGTTGAGGCAGGAACCTACTACGAGAACATACTGGTTTCAAAGTCTATAGAGTTAAGGGGAGACAACAAAGAAACAACCATACTAGACGGCAATAACACCAACACTGTTATTAGCATAGGCAGAGACCGCGTGACAGTAACTGGTTTCACAATCCAAAACGCCAAAGGTCAAACGTTTTCGGCAGGAGTAAGCGTTAGCAGCACTCGTATGGGTAACATTATAGAAAATAACATACTGAACTGCGAAATTGGGATAATGTTAACGGGTGCATCGGACGTTAGAATGGTTGCTAATACCATAAGAAACTGCAGTGTTGGACTTTGGATGCAAGGTCATGCTTCAAACAATGCTATAACCCGAAACATGTTTGAAGACAACGCAGAGGGCCTACACATCGAAGACAGTACCTCAAATAGCATCTACGGAAACACGGTAACCACAACTGGTGGTGAAGGCATTTACTTGTCTAACAGCGACTCTAACAATTTAGAAGAAAACGTCGTAACCAACAGTGTCGAAAACGGGGTTGTTCTAACACATTGTTCTGAAAATACTTTGATTCAAAATGAAATAACGAATAGCACCAGAAACGCGGTTTGGCTTCAAAACGCAGATAACAACAACGTATCACAGAACATTTTTCAGAGTAACGGTGGCGGGGTCTTTCTTACAGAATCGCAGGGTTGCAACATAGTTGCGAACGACTTCAAAACCAACATCGTTGGAGTAACTGTTTCTGTTTCAGACGAAAACCTGTTTTACAGCAACAACTTTGTAGACAACACCGAGCAGGTCGTTAACACCAACTCAGTTAACAGTTGGGACAACGGCGCACAAGGCAACCACTGGAGCGACTACCAAGGCACATACAACAACACAGTAGGCGAAACACCCTACGTGATAGACGGACAAAACCAAGATAACTTCCCCGCAATGGAAACCTTTGTGATTCCCGAGTTTTCGACAATGGTTTCGTTGCTTGCCGTAATGACGCTGGTTTTGGTTGTGACCATCCATTACAAACAAAAACTGGGTAACAAAACAGCCTAAAATGGTAATGTTACAGGTTGTACGCAATTACAATTTTTCAATTAAGTTTAAAAGTCCCGTTCAAGACAATACTGAACTGAAAACTGGAGAAAGAGAATATGAGCGACCAAGCACAAGGACGTTTCAGCATGCCCGGAGCAACAACAATCGGCTTAGTTTTTGATAACGGAGTAATCTTAGCTTCAGAAAAACGAGCAACATGGGGCTCCATGATAATGAGCAAAACCGTAAAAAAGGTCTTCACAATATCCGAACAAGTCGGAGTAGCCTGCGCAGGCTTAATCTCTGACATGCAGGTTTTGTCGCGAGAAGTAGAAGCCCAAGCAAAACTTTTCACACTAAACGCAAAACGCCCAATGTCCGTAAAAGCCGCATCTAAGGTAATGTCCAATGTTCTCTTCAACAGACGCATGATACCCCTAATCACACAAACAATCGTCGGCGGAATGACAGGCGACAAACCAGAAATCTACGTTTTAGACCTTCTGGGTTCGCTATTACCTGACGAATACGCCGCAGTAGGCTCAGGCGCCCAAATGGCAACAGGAGTACTAGAACAAGGATACAAAGACAACATGACCCAAGAAGACGCCAAAGCCCTTGTACTAAAAGCCATACGGTCCGCCGTACGAAGAGACACCATGAGCGGCGACGGCGTAGACATTCTAATCGTAACAAAAGACGGAATAGTAGAAGAATCCGCCAATTTCTAAACCGCCACTTTTTTGGCAACTTTTTGTTCTCTGATTGTTCAGAAAACTATATACCCCCACGAACCAACTTTTCCAAAGTCAGGTGCACCTACCGTGACGTTTCAGTTAACTCTTCAAGAAGGCACCTTTCTGGTGAAACTTGCACGACAAACCGTAACAGAGTACCTGAAAACAGGAAAAGTTTTGCAAGTTCCAAAAAACGTTTCATCCAAGTTAATGGAAAAATGTGGAGTCTTTGTTACATTAAACACCATAAAAAACCAAACCAAAATGTTGCGTGGATGCATCGGCATTCCGTCTCCGATACAGCCGTTAACACGCGCAGTTATAGAAACTGCGATTAGTGCCTCAACACAAGACCCACGTTTTCCACCAGTTAAACTAAACGAGCTTGACCACATCGTTTTTGAAGTCAGCGTATTAACACCCCCCGAACTTGTGAAAACAGACAAACCAACTGATTTACCCGTAAAAATCCAAGTTGGACGCGACGGTTTAATCCTTGAACACCGTTACCACAAAGGTTTGCTGTTGCCTCAGGTGCCCGTGGAATACCGTTGGAGCGAAGAAGAATTCCTGTGCCAAACAGCAATGAAGGCAGGACTGCCGCCCGACGCTTGGCTGCTTAAGGATACTAAAATATACAGGTTCCAAGCGATAATTTTTGAAGAAAAAATTCCGAAAGGCGAAATTGTACAAAAGGAAATCTAAAGGAAGCAGGTTCATGCGTGTGTTGTTTACTCCGTCCGGCGTTGGTTTGGGTCATGTTGGACGATGCATCCCAATAGCCAGAAAACTAAAGCGGGACGGAGCCGAGATTTTGTTTTCCACGTACCGCGAAGGCTACAAGTACGTAAAAAAGGAAGGCTTCAACGCAGTAGAATCGCCTGATATTGGTGTGGCGGTTAAACCTGATGGAAGCATAGACTTTCGCAAAACCACCGTGAACCCTGGACCGTTTATTACAGTTCCAAAAATCATGAAACAAATCGACGCCGAAATCAACGTCATCCAAGCCTTCAAACCCGACATCGTAGTATCTGACTCACGGGCTTCTTCACTTATTGCTGCACAGCTTGTTGGAGTGCCCAGAATCTGCATACTAAACCAGTTTCAGGTTTTCATCCCCGCGAGACAACGGTTTCTGCGGCTTGCACGAATCGCAGATGCTACTACTTTGACGCTTGTTGGAAAAATCTGGGCAGACGCGATGCAAGCGCTAATTCCGGATTTTCCTCCGCCTTACACGATTTCAACCAGAAACCTGCATATTCCGAAGGCGTACCACAAAAAAACCCGTTTTATTGGTCCAATATTGCCAGTTTGTTCTGACGAGTTGCCTGACAAAAAACAGCTCAGAAAAAAGTTGGGCTTAAGCGAAGATAAACCCATAATTTTTGCGCCAATAAGTGGACCCGCAAAAGAGCGTGCATATTTCACGGGGCTTATCAGGCAGATTTTTGCCAAGTTTCCGGATGACCTGCAAGTCGTTATGTCGTTGGGTTATCCGCACCGCTCTGTTGAGCCTGTTGTTGATGAAAACTTGATTATTCACTGTTGGCTTCCTAACCGTTTTGAGTACCTCAAAGCCTGTGACCTGGTGGTTTCTAGGGGTGGTCATGGAACTATGTCGCAGGCGATTTGTTATGGTAAACCTTTGATTCTTGTTCCTACGCCGAGCCACACTGAGCAGTATAACAACTCTAAGAAGGCGGTTGATTTGGGTGTAGCAGAAATCATTCACCAAGAGGAACTAACAAAGAATGTTTTGTTGGCGACTGTACGAAAGATGTTGAAGAACAACAAGTATCAGCAACGAGCCGAGCAACTGCAGAAAACAGTTTTGAACTGCGACGGGCTGAAAACTGCCGTAAAAATAGTAAATGACCTAGCAAAAAAGTAACATGTTAACTGGTTGTTAGCGGCATAATCTCCAACACTTTGAAGCCTCTGGCACAGGGGTTGGAAAACTGTTCTAGTTTCACGTTTTTTATTACATCTTTGCTGCAATGTGCAATGCCGCAGACACCGTTTTCTGTTGGTATCAAAGAATGAACCAAAATCTTGTCCTCTAAAAGCTCGGCTTGACATTTAGTTGGAAGCCCCACCCGGATTTTCACGTTTTCTGTGATTACCTTCTGGGCAATATACCCAACCGCGTGAGCGCCACTAGTTAATTCAGCGATTCTAACTGGCATGCTTTCTTTTCCTAGCGCCAGAACTTGCAGTTCATAGGTACGCAAAATGTTTGTAGCAGTTTTCCGCAGTTTTGGCACAATTTTCAGTATCTGCCCACGAACCTTTGGCGACCTTTTCAAGTATGAAACATCCACCGCAGACAGGTTTTCAACGTTTACCCCATTTAACGAAAGGTCCAGATGCACCACGTCTGCTTTTGTGTCTTTAAGAAGCAGTTGACAAAGTTCCAGTTCACGCACTATCAGGTTGTATCCGCTGTTTGCTTTAACAAAAATCGGTTCAGCCAAACATGATTCTGGTTGCTTGTATGGTGGTTTTGTGACCACAGCGCATGCCGCAACCATTGTTACTGGTTCAAACTTGTCGTTTAGGATTGCGGCGCCGGAATCCGCGGCAACTATTCTCAAATTGATTTTTTCCCCCAAACTAATAGGGCTGTTTTTGTGCAAAAAAGTTGCTGTATGTGATATTTACTGTTGTGTGTTTAGGTTTTTTTCAAGACACAAAAAACAGGTTTAACGTCTTGTTGGTCTGAAATTCTTTGCGAGAATGTACAGTTCTGCACTTTTTGACCTGCTAGCTTTTGGTTTTACAAGTTTCACAAAAACAAAATGCTGTTTCACGTCGTTAACCAGATAGTTTATTGAACGTCCCTGAAAGGCTTTAACAAAAAAGTTGCCTCCGGGTCGGAGAATCTGAGTTGCAATTTTTAGCGAATTGGTTGCTAGGTCAATTTGTCGGGCGTGGTCAAGTTCCCATATCCCAGAAACGTTAGGTGCAACATCCGAAATCACCACATCGGCTGAATGCGGTAACGCGTCAAGTATTGCTTCGCCTGTTTTTGGGTCTGTTATGTCGCCGACGATGGTTTTCACGTTTTTTTCTTTGAAACCCTCTAAGGGTTTGATGTCTACTGCTAAAACAAAACCTGAATCTTCAACAAGCGACAACGCAGCCTGAGTCCAACCCCCCGGAGCTGCTCCTATGTCCACGACAAGGTTTCCGGGTTTGATAAAATTGTGTTTTTTTACTGCCTGCAAAAGTTTGTACGAGGCTCGGGAACGAAATTTTTCTTTTTTGGCTTTTTTGTAGTAATACTCGTTTTTTCGTTCATTAACCCAAGCACTAGGCAAAGCTAGTCTTCACCAGACAATTCCACTTCTGGTTCTTCAATGCCTAAAATCCACGCAGTCAATCTAGGACACTCGTTAGGAGTAATTTGGCTCCAAGGTCCACATTTCGAGTCATTTGGGCACATCAAACATGGAGAATTAATTATAGAATTAAGAGATGCAGGTTTTCGTTTTGGAAACAGTCTGTAGGTCCACCTTCCTTCAAAAAGTTCTTTTTCGCGGCGAATCAAACCCTTAGTTTCTAGTTTCAGGGCGATTCTTGAACCTTCTCTGCTAGTGGCGTCCATTTTTCGCCATAGTTCAGATTGAAGCACGCCGTCGTTTCCGTTGTTGGCGATAACATGCAATGCTTTATGCTCTAGTTCGTTACGTCTTGGCATGGAAGTCTTGTCCTTCAAGTATTCAGTATATATAGACACTTTAAAGCATAAAAAGGGTATTGGTTTTTACAAGTTTGCGACTAACATTATAAAAGATAGGCTAACCACAAAACTGAACTGAACTACGAAACATTTTAACACACCCAAAAAACAATATTCTCATAAACCCCCAAAAAGTTGCACTTACCAAACACAACTCTAACACGTTATGAGGAACAAAATTTGCCCCAAAAAAGTGTACCAAAATACTGTTTAGGCATCGAATCAACAGCAGACGACTTCGGCGCCGCAGTGGTAACTTTTGACGGCAAAGTTTTGTCCAACGCAAACGACGCTTACATGCCCGCAGAAGGCGGAATACACCCCAGAGAAGCCGCCAGACACCACGCAGAAGTCTCACAAAAAGTGTTGACTCAGGCGTTAGATACTGCGGGAATAAAACCAAAAGACATCGATTTAGTAGCCTTTGCTCAAGGTCCAGGTTTAGGTCCTTGCCTTCGCACGGGTGCTACTGCGGCTCGGGCTTTGGCGTCTTATCTTGATGTTCCTTTGATTGGCGTTAACCATTGTGTAGGCCACATTGAAATCGGCAAACTTGCAACAGGAGCAAAAGACCCCGTAACCTTGTATGTTTCTGGCGGAAACACCATAGTCTCAGCCTTTGAAGCAGGCAGATACCGAATCTTTGGCGAAACCCTAGACATCGCAATGGGCAACTGTTTAGACGTATTCGCCCGAGCAGTTGGTTTAGAACAACAAAAAGGCAAACCCTTCGGCGCAATCGTAGAAGAGTTGGCACGAAAAGGCAAAAACTTTGTTTCGTTGCCATACACCGTGAAAGGAATGGACCTTTCGTTTAGCGGACTTTTAACCGCAGCCACAGAAGCCTATAAGCAAAACAAGGGCTCTATCGAGGACATCTGTTTTAGTTTGCAAGAAGTCGCGTTTTCCATGTTAACCGAAGTAACCGAACGCGCGTTAGCTCACACAAAAAAGCCAGAAATCTTGTTAACTGGAGGCGTTGCCGCAAACAAAAAACTGCAACAGATGCTCAGTTTAGTAGCCGAAGAGCACGGAGCCCGTTTCTGTGTTGTTCCACTACGTTTGGCTGCGGATAACGGTGCAATGATTGCGTGGGCGGGAATTTTGGCGTATAATTGTGGTTTGTCTACTCCTGTTGACCAAAGTTACGTTAATGTAAAGTGGCGCCTTGAAGAAGTATACGCGCCGTGGGTGGAGGGTTGCTGATGGTTTTGCTAGCAAAAGGTGCAGAAGCAAGCCTGTATCTGGAGACTTGGCACGGCCGCAAGGTTATCATGAAAAAAAGGCACCCAAAAAAGTACCGCATCCCAGAACTGGAGGATATGATTCGTTCACAGCGTACTGTTCATGAACCTAATATTATGCACAAAGCCAAAGAAGCCGGAGTTCCCACGCCAACAATTTTTATGGTGGATGTTGCTGAGGGCACGGTTATAATGGAGTTTGTGGAAGGCAAACAAGTCAAAGAAGTATTACTAAACGAGGATTCTTCGGAAATGCGCCGCACCCTTTGTTTTGTAATAGGGTTAATGATTGGTAAAATGCACCAAAACGGTATCATTCACGGTGACCTTACCACGTCGAACATGATTTTGACGCCCTACGGCAAAGTAGTTTTTGTTGATTTCGGGTTAAGCGAACGCTCCATAGACTTGGAAGCCAAAGGTGTTGATATACACCTTCTGAAACGGGCGCTTTATAGTACCCACTACATGCACGCGAAACAGTGTTTTGATGCAGTAATGCAGGGCTACGGCGAAACAGTAGGACGCGACGAAGCAAACCAAGTTTTCCAAAAAATCAAAGAAATTGAAAAAAGAGGACGTTACGTTGCCGAAAGATAACCAGATACAAAGTCACTCTTTTTTGACGATGTAATTAGGTTTTCCATTTTTGCCCATTTTTGGAATGACGATAACAAATTTTGTTCCTTTTCCAACCGTACCCTTTTCGGTGATACTCCATCCGTATCCTTCACAGATTTTTCTTATCAAGTGAAGTCCGTATCCTGTGCCCGAGCCATAGCCTTCTTTGAAGATTAACTCTTTTGCGTGTTCTGGTATGCCAACGCCATTGTCTTTATAGATTAGTTTGAGGTCGTTTTTTCGTTCTTTGTAGTAGATTTCTATTTTGTTGACTGTTTGTCCGTGTTTTAGCGAGTTTTCAATTAAGTTGTAAAAGACCTGCCTTAGTAACGAATCTGCTTTCACTGTTAAGCCGTTACATTTGTTCAATATTTTTATATCTTCTAAAGATGACTGCAACAAAATTGCTTCTTCAATTTTTTTGTTTATTTTGATGTATGACAGCTTTTCAGTGCCTAGTTGTTCGTAGAGCCTTGAAAACTCAAAAATTTTCTCTATCTGGTCAACAGTTAATTCTATGTCCACCAGATGCGTTAGAGCTTCGTCATTATTTGCGAGTTGCTTTCTAGCAAGGTAAGTATTGTTTAGTATCGTTGAAAGCTTGTTTTTTATATCGTGGCGGGTTAGTTTTCCAAGAACACCCAACTTTTGGTTCGCAGTTTCTAGTTCATTTAATGTGTCTTTCAATTTGTCTTCGGCTTTCTTTCGTTTAGTTATTGGGATAACAAGTTCTAACGCTGCTGTGACGTTTCCTTTTTTGTCTCTGATGGGCGTAGCAGTAATTTCCACAAAACTTTCGCCGCGAATTGCAAATTGTTTTTCTTGTGTGACCAGCTTTTTTTCAGTTTCAAAAACTTCCTTTACTGGACAATCGGGGCAGACACTTTTTTGTTGCCCTAATGTGGAATAACAAGGTTTTCCAGTTTTTGCTTTAGAAGATTTCATTAATACGTCGTTCATCCACAATATCTGAAAATCCCTTGAAATCATTGCAATTCCAGCACCAACGTTTTCTGTCACCAATTCAAGCAGTTCTTGCTGCTCCCGCAACTGCTTTTTTACCTTTTTTTCTTTGGTAATGTCATGTATGGTTCCGATTACTGCGTCTTGCTCATGGTATTTGATAAGTTTCGTCGTAAGTATTACGTCAATTTTTTTTCCTTTTTTTGTTATAAGCGAACACTCTAATGGCGGAGCCTCTTCTCCGTTACGGTGTTTAGAAAAATGTGACTTTATGCTAGCAACATCTTCAGGTGCCATTATGTTAGTTATGTCTAACTTATCAGAAGACAACTCATCTAGTGTGTAGCCAAGGACTTCTTCGTATTTCTTGTTTACATACAATATGTTGCGGTCTATGTTGATGAAAATTATATTAGGAGATTGGTCTGCAAGATTCCTGAATTTTTCTTCAGAATTTTTCAGTGCTTCTTCAGCCTTTTTGTGTTCGGTGATGTCTCTTGCCAAACTCACACCGCCAGCAATATTGCCGTATGCGTCTCTGAGAAGATTTGCAGAATACTCTACTGGAATCTTAGAACCATTTTTTTTCACTAAAGAACACTCTATGTTACTCACAAACCCATTTTTGAATAACTCTTTAGTTACTTCGTGAAGTTGTTGGTGATGCTCTTGAGCTACCAACGTTAGATAATGTTTGCCAATTATGTCCTTTTTAGAAAACTCTAGCAGTTTTAACGTCTCTAAATTACAATCTGTAACATTTCCCTGAAGGTTAATAACAATCATCGAATCCGGAGACGAAGCAATAATCGCCCGCAACCGCTCTTCGCGGTCCCATATCCTTTTTTCCGCCCTTCTTTGAGCAACAGCTTGATGTATACCATAAACAAGCTCACCGTAAACTGTTTCAGGGTTCCCAAATTTGTTAAAGTATCTATCAGCACCAAGATTCAATGCCTTGACTGCAACTTCTTCTCTGCCTTTTCCAGTGAACAAAATAAATGGGATTTGGTTACCGTTTTCTCTTAAGGTTTTTAAAAATTCTAAACCGTTTTTTCCGGGCATCAAATAATCCGAAACAATAACATCAAAGACTTCAGACGCCATTTTTTGCAGAGCTTCCTTAACCGACAAAACCGTATCTACGTGAAATGACTGCTCTAGTTCCAAAATTGTTTTTGTGCCGCCAAGAAAATCTTGTTCATCGTCGACGCATAGTATTCGGGTTATTTGGTTTTCGTCGTAACTTTTTTGGGGTGATTGGTCGGTTACAGCGGCTTTCATCTCGTTATGCATCTCCTATGCAAAACGGCGTGATAAGCTCCAACACGAGCGAATCGAGCATGTATAATAGTATTCATCTCAATAGAATATAAAACAGATACATAGTTCCTATGTTACGTACACATTAATTTAGGTGACAAACCCCAAAAGAAAAGCCGAAATTCACTTTAAATGCGCATCAAAAAATAAACTAAGAAGCTTTATAGTACAGTATTCATTGCATTTGTTCCTGAAACTGTGGTTTTCATGATACATGAGCTCAGCGAATCCATCCGCAAGCGCGACGACGGCGATTTTTTGTATCCCTGCTACGAAGAAAACTGCATTTCAAACATTCCCGGAACAGTACTGGATTTATTTGACGTTAAAACCAGTCTTCCAAAACTTCCAATAAACATAGACAATAGCGGAGTAGACAAGGTTGTGCTCTTTATTTTGGACGGCTTTGGTTACAACCAGTTTTTGCGCAGCTATGAAAAACACAAGTTTTTGAGGACACTAACCGAAAAAAGCGACGTCTACCCTTTAACAAGCATTTTTCCGTCACAAACCACCAACGCCCTTACAACCTTGAACACGGGTTTAACACCCCAACAGCACGGACTTTTCGAGTACTACATCTATATCAAAGAAGTCGGCAAAATAGTAAACACCCAACGTTTTGAGCCCATAGGGTCTTACGGCGGAAACGAGTTGGTGAAAAGCGGTTTTGATTTGCGAGTGTTGTTTAATGAAACAAACATTCAGAGTATGCTAAAAGAAGAGGATATACAGTCCTTTACCCACATTTTTTCGTTGTACGCCTACAGCAACTCTTCACAGATGTTGTTTAAAGACAGCACCTTTGTTCCGTCGTTGAAGACATCCGATCTTATCGTTAACTTGAGGAAAAAACTGGAAAAAACAACAGGACCCGCCTACTACTTTGTGCACCTAAGCAACCTTGACACCATCGCTCACGAGTACGGACCAAACAGCTACGAATACGGCGCAGAAGTATCCGCCATTTCGTACATGATAAACAAGGAATTAACCAAAAAAATCGACAACAAAACAGCAAAAGAAACCCTATTGCTGTTGACCTCAGACCACGGCGGAGTGGACATAGTTCCCGAGCACACTACTTACCTGAACGGTTTTGCTGAACTGCTTAACAACCTCAAAACAGGAGCTGACAGTAAACCTATTTTGCCCACGGGCAGTGCACGGGACGTTTTTCTTCATGTCCAAGACGAAAAAATGGACAAAACTAAAGATTTGCTAAACAAAACAGTTGGCACAAAAGCCAAAATCGTCGAAACCAAACAAGCAATAGACGACGGCTTATTTGGCACCGGAAAACCCCAAAAACAGTTCCTAGACCGTGCAGGTAACCTTTTGATTTTGCCGTACCTGAACGAAACAGTATGGTTTGACCACTTCAAAGAAGTAAACTACACCCCACGGGGACAACACGGCGGACTAAACAAAGACGAAATGTTAGTTCCTCTGGCAGTAACCAAACTCAGCAACTTGAATTAACCGGTTGTCGCCGTTTGTAGACAGTTAACAAAACTGCAACCAAACTGAACAACAGCATTGGGATAGCCCACGAGCCAAACTCGGGTATCTCCAAGTTTTCAACAGGATCCATCAGCGGATAATTATCCTGATTACCATAAGTTATGTTGTATGGCACATCTCCTATTCCGTCACTGTTCATGTCTTCTCCGTTGTAACCTGCCCAATAGTTACCTGTTTCGCCATCATCCCAAACGTTAACTGAAACTATATTCCGTGCATCGTACCAATAATCAAAAACCAATGTTTCTCCTTGAAAATTGTTCATAAAAAACGTGTTATCGCTGGTGTCTGGCCAAAACTCAACAGAATGTGTTCTACTCTCTATAACGTTTCGAGTGAAAATATTATGTGTCGCATTCCAGAATTCAATTCCTGTCCAAAAGTTTGTGATGTTGTTTCCCGCAAACTCGTTAAATGAACTGTAAACATGAATTCCTGTGCTACCACGTTCTGTAGATAAATTGTTTCCAAAGATTTGGTTGTAAAATGAAACTCCAGTAATATATATCCCTGGTGCGCCTGGATACACTATGTTAAACTGAACCAGATTATGCGAAGAATCTTCGAGGGATATCCCACCAACAAAACTATCAGTTTCCAACAAAGTGTTGTTTGTTACTTGAGTATGGTCACATGAAACTAAACTGATGCCAGACCAGCCGTACTCAGAACCCCCTCCAGTAAGGGAGTTATCAGCTATTGAGTTACCGTTTGAATTCGCAAAAACTATTCCCCCCTCTTTATTAGACATTAAATCATTTTGGTATACACTGATGTTTTCTGAATCCCTTGCGAGAATTCCATAGTTATGGCTTTTTTCTATAATGTTATTGTAAATAGCAAAGTCACGAGAGAACTGAATTTTAATCCCGTCATGATTTTTTGAGAACACATTATGCTTTATTTCACAGTTTTCAACATTAACAAGATGAATCCCCGCAGAATTGTTACTTATCACCATGTTTCGGAACGTAATGTCGGAACAGTTGATTAAAACTAAAGCTCCAATGTCTGAATAAGAAACTGGATTGATTAACAGGTTTGCTTGGTTAGTAACATAATACAGTTTTTTTCCATTAACTAGGTTTGACAAATCAACATCATTGTCAAAATTATCAAGCTCGGAACTTGAAACTGCAAAATCCAGAACGTTACAGCTAATATTGTTGCCTCTAAGCGTGTTCTTGCTTGAATCTTCTACCATAATTCCGCCCCAACCATCAGAAACCACGTTATCGGTGAACTCATTGTTCTCGGATGACCCCAGAATAATGCCATAGTTATTGCCTGAAAGCGTGTTGTTAAATATCTGGTTATTATGTGCACTGTAAAGCCAAACACCTTTGCCGCAATTTAGCACAATATTTCCGTAAATTTTACAAGAATCTGCATTAAGCAAATGTATCCCCGCGTATGGACCACGAGATTTTGAAAGCGTAGACTGTTCATCATTCACAACCGTAAAACCAGTAACTTCAATGTTAGTTCCACTCAAAAGAAAGGTGGGTCCAGTATTATCACCGTCGATTTTTGTTGTTTGCTTATCTTCGCCAACAATGGATATAGATTTTCCAATTTCTAGGCTTTCAACATAATTACCCGCTTTCACAAAGATTGTGTCTCCTTCAGAGGCAGCATCGATTGCTGCTTGAATTGTGGAATAGTTGTCGGGTACAATAAGGGTGTTAGGTTCAGCTTTTACTGTTACACTTGGGAACGCTGTAACACCAAAACAAAGAATGAACAAAAGAACAAGCGGCAGGATTCTTTTCATCATATATGCACAACAATTCATTTACTAACAAAAAATATCTAAAAAGCGTTTTTATCAAGAAACTTTGACCAAAACGATAAAAACTGGAAAAAAGCTAGTCAACAAAACTTGACTGAACTTTCACACACTTAGTTTTTGTTTATAGAACGCCAAAACAAAAGCAACCAATGCAACTGCAACAGCCAAAGCAACCAA
Source organism: Candidatus Bathyarchaeota archaeon (assembly GCA_026014605.1). Lineage (GTDB taxonomy): Archaea > Thermoproteota > Bathyarchaeia > Bathyarchaeales > Bathyarchaeaceae > Bathyarchaeum. Next base: position 10,624 of record JAOZIC010000003.1, on the reverse strand, counting down.
GGAACCAAATTCTGGAATATGGTCCACTTCAACTGGTGCGGTCAACGGAAAATGGTCTGTGTTATTTGCGTTGATTTCGTATTCCGTGTTCCATGTGGTTAATGAACTGTTTTTGGCGTTTGGGTATCTTGTCTGATAGTCGCCCCAGTAGTTGCCCTCTGAGCCGTCATCCCAAACGTTGCCTAATCCGTCAATCCATCCGTGTGTCCACCAGATTCCTGGAATAGACACCTCTAACCCAGATGCTTTGTTGCCCACGAAGTTGTTGTGGTGTATAACGTTGTTTCGGGACGCTAAAACATCGTTGGGTGTGTCGCTTTCAATTTGTATTCCCCACTCAAGGTTTTCATTTGAGGTGTTGTATGTGATTTTGTTGTCAGGTGAGCCGTCAACAGAAATGCCGTTGCTGTTTTTTTCTATAATGTTATAGTGGACGTAATTGGTGTTAGAGTTCCAGATTTTGACGCCGCACCCATTATTTTCTTGCATCAAGTTCCGAGTTATGTTGACCTGAGAGGAATCAAACAGGTGCACTGCGCTTCCGTTGTTGTTTGTTATTGTGTTTGAATCAACAATCGTGCCTATTGAGTTGTCGATGTTGATGCCTTCGCCGTTATTGGTTATGGTGTTTTTTGAAACGTTGTTGTTTGAACCTCTTGAGATACGAACTGCTCCACGTCCAATACTGCCCAGCACCTGAGCTATTGGTGTGCCTTGCTGTCCGTTGTTTGTTATTGTGTTTGAAACAATTTTGTTGTCTGTTGATGAAACAACAAAAATCGTGTCATACGTGTTGTCTGTAAAACTGTTCTCAGAGATGGTGTTGTTTGATGATTCAGCTAACCACAACCCGTTCTGGTTATTTGATATACTATTTTGAGTTATGGTTGAATCCTTTACTCCCGCCAAAAAAATAGCCTGACCGTTGTTAACCAATTCAAAATCCTTGACTGTGATATTACTACAGTTAACTAAACCAATATACCCCGCATCTGAAGGAACCACCTTGTTATGCTGGTTAACCCAGTAAACGATTGGTTTGCCGTCAACCGTATTCGAAGTATCCACATCGTTGCATGCACTTGCAACCGTGGTTGTGGAAACAAAAAAGTTGTACCTGTTGTTGGTCATCTGGTTGTTTCTGAGCACACTGTTGCTGCTGTCGCCCAGAACAATGCCATAATCGTTGTTTTCCATAACATTCCTAGAGATAACTGAACCGTCTGAGTAATCTTTGATTGCAAGACCAATCGTGTTGTTTGTCAGAACATTGTCTGAAACAATATTGTGGTTGTCCTGTTTTCCCAATCCGTACAACCATGTGAACAAAATGCCGTATTTGTAGTTGCTGATTTTCATGTTTCTTATAGTAACTGTGTGCTGTTGGACAAAAACCCCCGCAAGATTACCGTTTCCTATGAGTTTGTAGCCTCCGCCGTCAACTATTATGCCGTTTGCTTCAACAGCAATGGTGTAACCTGAAATGTCGCCAGTTAGTGTGTAGACGTTTCCATCTTTTTGGATTAACGATGTTTCTGGCTCAACTGTTCCGTCAGCTTTAATTATATACGAGGGTGTTGGCACCGGTGTAGGCATCATGTTCGCGCAAACAATGTTGACGAAAACCAGACCAAGAGTTGCTATTAACAAACATGCCAAGAACGTGGAAAACGACCGTCTAAGCGGAAGATAACAGTGCATACAGGTATTCCCAACGCGTATATTACAGGAAAAGTTTTGTAAAAAACGTTTTTATCAAGAAACTTTGACCAAATCGATAAAATTTGGAAAAAAGTTAGTCAATAAATTTTGACTAAACGTTTGCATGACTTAGTTTTCGTTTGTAGACAGCCAAAATAGCCGCAACCAACGTTACTGCGCCCATCAAAACTGCGAAACTACCGAACTCTGGGATTTCCTCTACATCAACTGAAGCCATTAACGGGTAGTTGTCTTGGTTGTTTTCCGATATGGTGTATGCGGTATCACCTATGCCGTCGCTGTTGCTATCTGAGCCTGTGTAGTCGCCCCAATAGTTGCCTTGTTGGTCAACATCCCAGATGCTGTCTGATGCATCAGTGTCGATTTGCAATGTGTTATCAGCAAAGTTGTTGCCAAAAATACTGTTTTGGGTACAAAAAGTAATGTGCATTCCCCGCTCGTTATTTGTTACATCATTTCCGGTGATTTCGTTAAGGGTTGCACTGAACATGTAGATTCCTGCATCGTTGTTGTTTGTGATTGTGTTTTCTACAACCCTGTTGTTTTGGTTTTCAACCACTATCCCGTCATCGTTTTCTGCAGCATAGTTACCTGAAACCAAGTTGCCCTGTGAACCAATTAACTCGATGCCACGTCCGTTACCTGTTGCCCAGTTTTCGGAAATTGAGTTATCGTTAGAGTTCTGAACCGCTATGCCGCATGCGCTGTTTTTGATGTCGTTTCCTGAAATTGTGCAGTTTGATGAGCTATGCAATATTATTCCATATTCTGCCCATGGTTCGCCGCCTGAACGCTCAGAGGTTACCGTGTTTGCGGTTATGTTGAAGTTGGTAGCGTACATCAAGCAAATTCCGTAATCAAAGTCTTTGACTACAAGATTTCTTATTCTGACATTGTCTTTGTAATCGCTGTAAATTCCCTTAGAGTTTTCAGTATTGCTTCCCTGAAGGGTATAGCCTGCGCCGTCGATTATTATGTTGCTTTTAGCAACAAAAAGTGACCCAGTAACATCTCCCTTGAAAATGTAAACGTCACCGTTTTTGGTTATGTTATCTGTTCCTTCTATGCTTCCGTCAGCTTGGATAAAGACCGTTGGGTCAACTGCTTTTACTGTTCCAATTTGACAGTAACAAAGAAACAAACAGCAAACCACTAAAGTAGCAACAATTTTTGATTTTGAACTCATTTTGCAATCAAACTACCCTTAAAACAGGAAGCATTAAAATTTTTTCCAAAAACACTGGACTTTATGTTTGAGCCACGGTGAAACTTTTCTCTGCAACCGAAACACACGCCAACAAATCGTCCAAAGTAGCAATCAACGTGCCCAACTTTTTGTCACAAACCACTACGGTGTAGACTTCGCTGCCGTTTTGTTTTGTTTCTACAACTAGTCCCTCGGGGACTTCAACGTTATCGGGTGAAACTGCTTCTGTAACTGCTTGTGCCTCTTTTTCGCTGTTGTAACATAGACGTATCTCAGCTTCCAATCTTTTCACCCTCCAACTGCCGTTTAACCAGTCCGTCAACTAGCTTAATGAATGAATCCACTTCTTTAATCGGTATCTGTGCCCCAGCAGCAACATCGTGTCCCCCTCCCCTGCCAGAATGTTTCTCAGACGCAAACAACATGATGTCACCCAAGTTCAAGCCCTTCTGAATCAGCGGCTCTGAGCCTCTGGACGAAATTTTGACTTGGTCTTCACCCGAAATCGTGGCGTATGCAATGATTGGTTTTCCTAACTGTGTGAGAGTTGTTGACAAAATCGTGCAAACTGGGCTGAGAACCTTCTCGTCGATAAAGCCGTCGCCCCTGACAACGTAGATGTTTTCCAGTTCCTCTAGTCGTCCAGGTTTTTCTGTGATCCAGCGAAGATACTTTGTAATCGTGCGCCGATAATCCGAAATCACATTGGTTGCTTGTTCAAGACATTTCTTGCGGTCACCCATGCAAATTGCGGCGCCTAAACCTGCTTTATCCATACGTCCAGTGGCGTTTAATAAAACAGAGAACTCTCTGGCGCTGCGAAGAGGCGTCCAAGGCTCTTCCTTGGTTAGGGTGTAGACTTCGCCAACCAAATCAAACGCAACATCACCAGCCATGCCCTTAGAAACTAGGTGGTCAGCAATCGCGGACAATAGCTTCTTTTTTTCGTCACCTGACAGGTCGCGTAGGGCTCGCCATTTGTCACCGTCTTTTGGTTTGATGCCCAGATTTACCAGAAATGCTAGGCTTTTGTCTTCTTCTCCGCTTATTTCTGGGATAAACGGGTTTGTTGTGCGTGCCAAAGCCTGATGAATTGGACGTGTTTCGCGCCCAAAAAACAGCAGGTCAGTTTCCACCTTTAATCCCCCTGATTTGACGGCGTCTTCTACGATTGGTTTGTTTGCGCCGCCCAGTTTACGTTCCTTGTTTTTGTCCTGCAAATCACCCAATGCACCCACAATAGCCAGACACGCCAAGTCGATGTTATTTTCGTTTAACGCTTTTGCCGCAAAATATGAAACTCCCGAGCCGCTAATTTCGCGGGTTCCGTCGATTCCGTGGATGTGTGGGTTAACTTGGACAAAGTTTGAGGGAACTTGGTCGGTTACGGGTTGGTGGTGGTCCAAGATTACTACGTCACTTTTCAGGCGTTCACCCAGTATGTCAAGGTAACCGCTTCCCATGTCTGTAAAAATGGTTAAAGCAGCGTTTTCTTCGGCGATTCTGTCTGCTACTTTTTCGTCCATCCAACGTTCAAGCCGTAAACGAAACTTTGCTCCCGCACGCAAAAGAGCAGTTCCCATTATGCCTCCTGCGGATATGCCGTCGGCGTCTACGTGGGTAGAAACGTGGATAACGTTGCCTTTGTTGATGTGCTCACGAATAACTTGCGCTGCTTTTTGTGCATCTTTTGTTAGACCCACAAGCTGGTTTTTGGTTACAGACATTGGTTTTCACGTTTCATTTTAAATAATGCAAATCAACAGCACTTTTTGCGGCACTGAAGAAAGTGCAGTCTAGACTAAGGTCAGACGAAAAAGCGTATATTAAAACTTTCTAGTTTACAGTAATCGGACAGTAAAGAAAAGAAAAAAGAGGTAAAAAACTTAGAATAGCGAAATCGCTTTTGGTGAGTATTTCCAGTCTTTTGGAAGTACGCCTTCGCGTTTGTAGTACCTTGAGAGTTTGTAGATTTTTGCTTCTACCATCTGCAGTGCGCGTTTGTTGTGTAGGTCTGCTTTGTTTTTGTCTTGGTGAACGTGTAGGCGTGCTGCTTTTCTTAGCAGGTTTTCTAGGTCTTCTGGGTAAGAGGAGACTACTCCTCGTTCTTTAAGAACTGCGGTTACAGATTTTCCAGTGACAGGTGTGGTCAACGGAATACCATGTTGATCACGAAGAATTATTCCAATCATACTTGGGGGATATCCCTCTTTTGACAGTTTCATGATTAGGGCTTCCACTTCTTCTGCTGTGTATCTACACCATGCTGGTGGTCGCTTAGTAACTGGACGAGTTTGATGAGATATTCCCTTTTCTTGTTTCGGCATGTTTCTTTATTCTCCGAAAGCTTCCCTACAGGCGGAGGGAATGCGGGTATTTAAAATATTCGTTTGCCAACACCCGAATACCATTCAGCAAACTTACGAAGAGCCTCAGCACGGTGAGAATACACATTTTTCTCATCCGTAGACATCTGGGCAAAGGTTCTGCCATCACCACGGTTAGGCACAAAAATCGGGTCATACCCAAAACCCAAATCACCCTTCTGCTCCATGCAAATTGTGCCCTCTACCTTTCCGCAGAAGGTCTTTGGCTCCCCGTTGGGCTCACAGTAAGCGATTACAGTTTGAAAATACGCGTTTCGGTTGGTTTTGTTCTGCATCAAATCCAGTATTCCCTGCGGACCAACAGTTCTGTAAACAAACGCGGAGTAAGGACCCGGAAAACCGTTCAAAGCCTCAACAAACAGTCCCGCATCGCCAACAAAAATGGGTAACCCGCTGTTTTTGACTGCGTCGTGGGCGCTGAATTTGGCGATGTTTTCTAGGCTGTCGTCCTGTATTTCGGTTGCTTCTACTTTGAGTTTGGCTGTGGCTATTTTGTATTCTGACAGAACGTTGTGTGCTTCCAAAAACTTGTGAATATTAGTTGTTACAAAGTACGCGACTTTGCCTTTTGGAAAATCTTTGGAAACCTTGGTTTTTGTTTCCATAATAGTTCTACACCTTTGAGGGCGGTTGCAATGTTTGTTGATTTACGATTAATGCTTTACTGCTGAGTTACGTCGGGGTACTTTTCTTTTATCTGTTCATCTGCAATTTTGGCAATCAATGCACTAGAAATCAGAATATGTTTAGCGCCTTTAAGTTCTGCAAGTTCTGCAGGTTTTTGGTCTTCGGTTACCAGTAGTAAATTGTTTTTTATTGCGTATTCTACAACTGCGCGGTCTTTTACTCCACGCAAACCCGCCTCTTGAGCAGTTACTACTTCCCAGCCTAAAATCTCAAAATATTCTTTCAAACCCGCAAACATTTCGTCAAGCAGAAGCTTCAACAAACCACCTCATCACAGTTCTGTTGACAACATATTTGGAGACTCATGATTTATAGATACCCATCAAACCATAGTAACAACAACGTTTTGCGTATAGCTATTGCGTGTTTGTTTTGTCAAGAAACTTTGACTAAAATGTATCAGTTGTTGGTCAAGAAACCTTTACAAAAACTGTTTTATGCGTTATTCTGCACAGCATAAAGTGTTAGGTCTTCACTATGAAGAAAAACGCATCGACCCTTGTTTTGGTTCTCGTATTAACCGCGGTTTGTTACAGTTCCCAGTTTGATTTGGCGTTTGCTAATTATTTTCCTGCACCTCCAACTGTAGACGTTTACATTAGGGCTGATGGAAGCGTTATGCCTTCGTATGTGCCTATTCAAAAAGACGGTAACGTGTACGTTTTTACTGGTGACCTTGTTAGGCATGTTCTTTTCGTTGAATGCGATAACGTAGTTGTCGATGGGGCTGGTTTTGCCTTAAAAAATGCTTATGTTCTTAACGATTTGCGGGTAACTGGTCAAAAGAATGTAACCATCAAAAACCTGAACATGAGCGGAGTTTATGTTAATTCATCTTCCAACGTTACTATCTCCAACTGCGCTTTTAGAACTGTGATGTTGCGTTCTTCGTGCTATAATCAAATTGTTGGTAACACAATCTCAATGGGAACAGACTTTGCAGGTGTAGACGTGGCTTCTGGGTCATTGCACAATGTTGTTGTTAGAAACACCATTACTTGTCCAACTGGCGTTAAAACCATAGACAGCAACTACACTACAGTGTCTGAAAACAATTTCACAAACTGCGTTACCAGCATTGCCCTGCATGATTGTCACAACCTTGTCTCAAAAAACAGCATAGAAAACGGCGTTAGCGGCGGTGGCAGCATAACCATAACCCAAGTTGGTTCATACAACATTGTTTTTGGGAACAACATTACAGGCAGGTCTCAAAGTGGAATCAAACTTGTCAAAGGTTGCCACAATGTTTTCTATGAAAATCTTGTCACAAACTTTCCAATAGGCATTTCTTTTGGGTCTTCAGGCTCCAGCCAAACAGTTGCAGACAACCGTTTTTACAACAACAACTTTGTGAACAACACCCAAAACCTACACATGGTCTATAATGCAAGCTCCAACGTTTTTGACAACAGCTTCCAAGGCAACTACTGGAGCAGCTACAACGGCATCGACACTAACGGCAACTGCATAGGCGACACACCTTACGTTATGCATGCAAACTTTACCGACCCCTATCCCCTGATGTACCCTTTTGTTTTGGGCTCAGACATAACCGCTTCTGTTGTAGTTGTGTCTCCAGAAAACTGCACCTACACAACAAACGAAGTCACGTTAACTTTCAGTTCAAACAAAACCTTAACTTGGACTGCCTACCGCCTTGACACAAAAAACATGAAAGAGTTCGATGTGCAAAAAACCTTGTCCGGTTTATCTGACGGTGTCCACAACATAACCGTCTACGCCAAGGACACCGCAGGCAACATGCTGTCATCTAAGACTGTTAGCTTCCAAATAGACGCCAACCAAAATGTTCCATTGTACGCGGCTGCTGTAGTTGTTGCAGTTGCTGCCTGTGTTCTTGTGGGGGTCTTCATAAGCCTAAGAAAAACAAAACCTGAAATGTAGTATTGTATGAAATGAATTGAGGGGGGTCTTCCTTGAAGAAACGTGTATCAACGGTTATTTTGTTGTTCATTCTTCTTTTTGTTTTTACTGGGTTCCAGTTTGCGCCCTCGGCGTTAGCCAATTTTATTCCTCCGCCGCTTCCAACTGTGGATATTTGCATACAACCTGACGGAAGTATTGAACCTTCTGATGTTCCGATTCGGCGCGAAGGGAATATTTACGTTTTCACTGGTGACCTTCTTAATCACACTTTGACGATTGAATGTGACCATATTGTAATTGATGGTGCTGGTTTTACTTTAAACAAAGACAGACGTAATACTGAATTATTTTTGGAAGCAAGAACAAACGTGACAGTAATTAATCTATGCGTAGACGGCGTTTATGTTCACTTTTCTACAAATAATGTCCTAGCTAAAAACACAATTAATAGTGTGATATTGGATTATTCAAGTTCTAACGAAATTACTGGTAACATAATTGGGTCAGTTCAAATTAATTCTGGGTCAGATTACAATATTGTTGTTAGAAATGAAATCGTTAGTGGGGTTACAATTAAAGACGGAAAGTATACAACTGTTTCCGAAAACCGTTTCACAAACTGTCTCACTAGCGTTTTCGTGTACAGTTGCCACAATATTATCTCAAAAAATAACATACTAAACGAAAAAAATCACGGTACAATTGTTATAACAAGTGGGGGCTCATACAACACAGTTTTTGGAAACAATATAACAACGCCATACGCAAATGGAATTGCAATTACAGATGGTTGCAACAATGTTGTTTATGAAAATAACCTGATTAATTGTTCAATTGGTGTTTCCCTTGGCAGTTCAGACCGCCGTCAAGTGGTAGCGAACAACGCTATTTACCGCAACAACTTCGTGAACAACACCAACGACGTGGGCATAGGCTATGTGGAAAGCTCCAACGTTTTTGACAACAACTCAGAAGGTAACTACTGGAGCCGCTACAACGGCACAGACACTAACGCAGACGGCATCGGCGATACGCCTTATTTGGTTCACGCAAACTTCACAGACAATTACCCCATGATGGACCTCTGTGTTTTAACTCGGGACATAACGCCTCCCCTTGTAGTTACGTCACCACAAAACTGCACATACAAAACAAACGAAATTGTGTTATCTCTTAGTTCGAACGAGACCTTAACTTGGACTGCCTACAGTCTTGACGAAAAAGACATGGTCGAAATAACTGAACAAATAACATTAACTGGTTTATCTGACGGCTCTCACAGTATAACGTTCTACGCCAAGGACACCGCAGGTAACATGCTTTCATCAAAGACTATTAACTTCCAAATAGACGCCAACCAAAACGCTCCACTGTACGTAGCTGCTGTAGTTGTTTCAGTTGCTGCCTGTATTCTTGTGGCGTCCTTCGTCAACCTGAGAAAAAGAAAACCTGAACAAAGTAATCATGTGCCATTTTCCAAAGTCTTTTTGTTTGCTGTGTTGCTTGTTGTCTGTTTTGCTGCTGTTTCTATTCCAAGAATTAAACCTGTGAAAGCAGATGACCTACTTTACATTAGGAGTGACGGCTCTGTTGAAGGAACAGATACGTTACAAATAGATGGGAACCTTTACGTTTTCACTGCTGATGTTTTCGGTTCTTTTGTTGTGGAAAAAGACAATATTGTGATTGACGGTGCAGGTTTTACACTTCAGGGAAGTGGAGTTGATTCGTCTAAAGGAGTATACGCTGAACACCGAAGCAACATTACAGTAAAGAACTTGCAAATCAAAAACTTTGGTTATGGGGTTCATTTTTTTGGGTGCTCAAACAGCACTGTTGTTGGAAATGTGGTAGAAGATGTTTACACTGAAGGTTCTCACGGAATCCAGTTTGCTGTTTTGCTTGAACGTTCTTCAAATAACACAGTTACAAAAAACAATCTAACAAACAACGATTTAGGTGTCGCAGTCAAAGAATCCGATAACAACACCATTTCTGAAAACGTTATAACAAATAATTTTCGCGGTTTAGACTTGGTGGCATCAGAAAACAACATTGTTTACAACAACTATGTCGCAGACAACAGTGACGGTGTTGCCCTTGAGAATATGCATAACAGTCTGATTGGAAACACTGTAACCAACAACAGCAACACAGGCATACTTCTGTACGGTGCAGGACTAAACAGCATCATTGAAAACCACATAGCCTTCAATGAACAAGGACTTGTAGTTACAAATTGTTGGCAAAACACAATTTACGGAAACAATTTTGTCAATAACTCTGTTCAAGTAGACATTGATGATTCAGACAACATTTGGGACAACGGGAACAAAGGAAACTACTGGAGCGACTACACCGGAGCAGACACCAACGCAGACGGCACAGGAGACACCCCCTATGTTATCAACGAAAACAACCAAGACAACTATCCAACAATGAACGAACTCGTAATCCCAGAGTTTCCATCGTTGATTATCTTACTTCTCCTCGTCACTGCGATAGCTACTATTGTAATAAAACAGAAGCTAACCAAAAAACTGAGCATATTTGACTCCTAATAGAGGTACATTGTTGAAAAATAGTTTTTTTCTAAAAATTTTTCAGCAAGAAAAAGATTTCGTCACTGAAACTCGGGCATATTAGAATACTAATAGCAGAAGTATGTTGAAATCAACCTTTTTTCTGAAAAAAGTGGTAATAACATCATAACCTTGCTATAACCTTGGCT
>JAOZIC010000105.1 GCA_026014605.1 Candidatus Bathyarchaeota archaeon | reverse complement strand
TATCAACAAAAAATTCGACAATAACCAACAATGTGTTGACAAGCAACGATGTATGTGTGTATCTGGAAGGGTCATCGAATAACAACATCACACAGAACACAATAAACGATAACTTTTATGGCATTCATCTGAAAAACTCGTTTAACAACAATATTACACATAACAGTCTTGCCAGAAATGACAAAGGAATCTACCTATATTGTTCTTCAGGAAACTGCATACAACAGAACGAACTTGTTGAGAATAGTCAGGGCATTGACATTTTTTACTCAACATGTAACGTGATTTCAGCAAACACCTTTGATGCAAATGAACAAGGCATTAGTTTTAACGCCCTAATATCCTCTTACAATGAACGTATTACTGTCGTATATGGTTCTACAAATAACTCCATTGTGGGAAACGACATCCTCAACAATGAGTGCGGGATATGTGTGTCATTATCTTCGAACAACACATTTTCTGGTAATAATTTCGTGAATAACACAAACCAAGTCCTGATTAAAGACCATTCAGATACGTCAAACCAAGGTAACGGAACTGACGAATGTTACAGCGAATATGCTCCTGCTAATGCGTGGGATAACGGAAAACAAGGCAATTATTGGAGTGACTATCAAGAAAAAGACAGCGATTCTGACGGTATAGGCGACACACCCTATGTTATCGATGACAACAACAAAGACACTTACCCTTTTATGCAGTTGATTTTGTTAGATTCTTCTCCAAAAGATGATTCCTTAAATCAGGACTCATTTTCACAGTTGTTGTCTATGATTGTTGGATTTGTCACATCGTGGGCGGGTCAGCTATTTTTAGTGATTGCCTGTTTTGTTGTTGGGTTAATCGCTGTTTTAGTCGTTGCCGCAAAACGAAGAAGGAAGCTGCAAAATAAACAATAACAGGTTCACAAAAAAGATGTTATTACTATTAGGTAAGTATAAATAACAAGAAGTCACTGGAATATTTTTGATGATATTACCAAATATTTTCTCAGAGTTTGAACCAAACCGCCTAGGCAAGAACGATAAACCAGATGATATTAAGAAAACGCCACACGTTAAGCAGTTTTGTTCAATGATTGACCAAGCAGAAGGCTTTAGCCAAGTCTGGGAAATAGTCAAACAAACCGTCAAAGTCTCTTTAGGCGAACACCGAAAAGGTATGCTGCTGTTTTTGGATGATTTACCCTTAAACTTGGGCGCTTATCACTCGGTGGGCACAAACAACATCGTGCTAAACCGCAGCCTGCTAAACATCGTAGAATCAGTTACAAAATCAAAAACACACGTCAACGCATTCGTCTACAGCATACTAACACACGAATACCTGCATGCGTTGGGGCACCTCTCTGAAACTGAGGTCCGCGAATTAGTCTACAAAATATCAAAACAGTGCTTTGGACCAGACCACATCACCACAACATTAGCGAAAGAAACTCCTTGGACACTTCTAAAGGGCGTACCCCTACATGGATTAAAGCTGCCAAAACAAGACATGGAACTCATTAAAGATTTGGAAAAACCAAACCACAGATACATCGTCTAACTTATGCATCTTTGCGGGTTTGCAAAAACTTCAAAATCGCATCTAAGATTCTTTGCTGGACCTCACTTTTTGTTCCGTTCCCGTTGATGGGCACAAGTTCTTTGTTATTTACATACTTCATGTAGACTTTCTGAACCTTACGCTGAGTTTCCAGCCGTTCCATCACAGACTTTTTACGCCTTATTCGTTTCACAACCACTTCGGGTTGAACATCAATGTATATCGCAAAATCTGGAGCAACCGCAAAACGGTTGATTTGCTCAATCCACTCAAGGTCAAGTCCAGCCGAGCCCTGATACGCCAACGAAGAGTATACGCAGCGGTCTGAAACAACGATTTTTCCTTTTTGTAGGGCTGGTTTTACGTCTTTTTCGAAGTGTTCCACGCGGTCAACAGCAAAAAGCAGGGCTTCTACTACTCGTGGGACACGTTTTTTTCCTTCCAGAATTGTTCCCCGAATAAACGAGCCCAGTTCCCATCTGCTTGGTTCTGTGGTGTAAACTGCTTGGTACCCTTTTCTTTGTAGGTTGTTTACCAACCGATGTGCATGAGTTGTTTTGCCGCTTCCGTCTAAGCCTTCGATGCAGATGAAGATTCCTTGCTGTTTCAATGTGGTTTTCAGCCTCTACAGGACATTAATGAACCATTACCTTAAATAATGATACTCAAGATTGTCAAATAAAAGGAGAAGCGTTGAATTGCGGCGGTATTGGGGGGAAATCAAAGACCCCGTTCATGGATACATTAACATAACGGGAACCGAAAAACGGCTTATCGACTCTTACCCCGTTCAACGTCTACGCCGCCTACGACAACTAGCAGGCTCAGAATTTGTTTACTCAGGCGCAAACCACACACGCTTCGAACACTCCCTAGGAGTAATGCACCTAGCAGGCAAAGTAGCAGAGAACCAGAACCTTGCAGTGCTTTTGGATGAAGAAGAAATCCAACTGGTTCGCATGGCTTGTCTGTTGCATGATGTGGGTCATGGACCGTTTTCTCACGTTTTCGAACATTTACTAGTGAAGTTTTTGAACAAAACCCACGAAGACATAACACGTTGGATAATCCAAGAATCCGAACTAAACGACATCATCAAAACAGTAGGCTACAACCCCGAAGACGTAGCCAAACTCGCGGTCGGCGAGCTACGAAAACCAAAAAAGGCGTTTTTGGACCAAATCATCCAAAGTGCAGTAGACATCGACAAACTCGATTTTGTAGTCCGCGACACATACCACACAGGCGCAGAATACGGTTACGTGGACATCTTCCGGCTAATCCACATGCTGGACGTGCTGGGCGAAAACCTTGCCGTAGACGTCGGTGCATTGTCTGCGTTGGAGTCATTTGTTTTGGCGCGTCTAGAATCGTTCAGAAGCATCTATTTCCACCGCGTCGGACGAGCCGCCCAAATAATGCTTGCAACCGCAATGGAAGCAGCAAACGAGGAGTTGGGGCTGGTCGAGTTTGATACGCCTCAAGAATATATGCAGTTGACCGATTACTCGGTTTGGACTAAACTCAAAGAATGCAAACAGTCACGGGAAATTATGGACAATCTGGAGCGTCGTAAACTGCTCAAATGTGCATACGACAGAACCTTTCATGTTAAAGAAAAAATGGTTACCAGCATCTTTTGTGTCGACGAGGTGCGTGAGCAGGTCAGAAACAAGATTGCAGCCGAGGCAGGTGTAGCGCCTGAGGCGATTATTATTGATGTTCCTACGGTTCCTTCGGTGCCGTATCATCATTCGGATTTGCTTGAGCCTATGGAGATTCCTGTTTTTCAGAAAACACGTAGCGGTGAGAAGATTCCACTGCGGCTTAGTGACATTTCTGCGGTGTTTGATGTGTTGAAGGGTTTCATTAACATTTTGCGGGTTTATACTGATGCTCAGAATCTTGACAAAGTCAGCGCTGCCTCCTTGAAGGTGATTGGTGGGACGCCTTCTTCGGCTAAGATTTCTTTTTAGATGCAGAAAACTTAAAACGTAAGTTTGTTATTGTGGTTGATGCTCGGATTTAGGCTCCTGTAGTATAGTCCGGTTAAGTATTTCGGCCTTTCGAGTCGAAGACCCGGGTTCGAATCCCGGCAGGAGCACCAAACA
>JAOZIC010000164.1 GCA_026014605.1 Candidatus Bathyarchaeota archaeon | reverse complement strand
GAGAAACTGGTCAAAATTGTCTGTGTTTCGTTATTCGCCCATAACGGTCATGATGATTGTTCTTTGGCGGGGGTAAACGTCTGTTTCTACGAAAACAAGTGATTGCCAAGTTCCAAAAACCGCCTGTCCGTCCATTATGGGCAAGGTTTTGTCTGGGCTTAACAGCATGGATCTAAGGTGTGAATGTGCGTTAGATGGGTGCCGGTAGCCTCCGTGTTTGGGTATTGTTTTTTCAAGAAAATCTTTAACGTCTGAATCTAGGCTGGGTTCGTGCTCTGTCAATATTAGAACCCCTGTTGCGTGAGGTGCAAAAACGTGAATCAAACCGTTTTTTACACCAGACTTGCGTACCACTTCATGTACTTTTCCGGTCAGGTCTGTTAGTTCTATTTCGCCCTTTGTTGAAAAAACAATTTTTTCGTTAAAAACCTTCAATTCAGTCTAGCTCCTAGCACAAAAAACATACAACACATTGGGTAAAAAAATTTTGGACACCAACAAACCGTTTTGACCCTTTTTGAGGGAGTTTGTTGATGCTTTTGTATCCACTAAACGTGGAAAAGCATGTTCTGAGACAGGTTTTTGGGTTACTTTTCTTTTGCAACCATTACTTCAGTTGCTTTGATTACGGCTTCGATGGTGTCGCCTTTCTTTACGCCGAGTTCTTCAACTGCTTCTTTAGAGATAATTGCAGTTATTACGGCGGGTGCTTCAATTTTGATTTTTACTTTGGCTGTTATTATGCCAGTTTCCACGCTTTCTACAGTTCCTTTAAGCTTGTTTCTTGCACTAATTTTCAATCCAATATCCTCCCAACTTGTTTGATCGCCCACCACTTCGGTCATGTAGCATTCTGCTCGGTTATATTCATCAATCAATTTTTTGCCGAGTTCGGTTAGTGTTGCTCCTCCCCCGCCTTTGTTCCCGCCTTTGTACGTTTTTACTACGGGTTCGCCTAGTCTTTTTTCGAGTTTTGCAAGGTAATTCCAAACATACCGGTAAGACATGCCTGCTTTTTTTGCGGCGTTAGAGATGGATTCCACTTCTTTGATGGTTTTTAGAATTTCTGCTCCACCCTTTCCTAGTAGAGGCTCGCCTTTGAATTCAAGCCAAACCTTGCACGATACCTTGTGTTTACTGTCTTTGATCATGGGCTTCATCCTCAAATATTGTTGGTGTGAATATAAAACACTGTTGGCAAATGGATACGCGTCGTCCACATAAACAGTTAAATATACGCTTGGTTCCCTTATGCACAACGGTGAATTGTATGAACAAATACATCGGTATAGTATTAGTCGCAGTCATAGTAGTAGCAGCAGGCGTAGGAGCATGGGCACTATTTCTACAACCACAAGACAAAGTAATATTAACAGTATCAACAACAACCAGCTTATACGAAACGGGACTGTTAGAGGTACTCGATGCTGAATTTGAGGCGCTGTACCCCAACATTAACGTTACATTTATTTCACAAGGAACTGGTTTGGCGATCCAAACAGCAAAGAACGGAGATGCAGACATGATCCTAGTTCATGACGCAGCAAGAGAAGCCGCGTTTCTTGAAGAAGGATATGGAGTAAACAGAAAAATCGTTGCATACAACTTCTTTGTAATCGTAGGTCCAGAAGACGACCCAGCAGGAATCGAAGGACTTAGTCCAGTAGACGCTCTTCTAGCGATAAAAGAAGCAGGCGAAGCTGGAGAAGCAATCTGGGTTTCACGAGGAGACGATTCAGGTACACACGCAATGGAGAAAAGACTCTGGATTGCAGGCGGAGAAGACACCACAGAGCTCAGAGAAACCGACTGGTACCTCGAACGAGGCTCAGGCATGACAGCAACATTAGCACTAGCAAACGAGGAATTCGCATATACGATATGTGATATGGGAAGCTACCTCAACAACTATGTTTCCGGAAATATTGAATTGGTCATTCTAGTTGAAGCAGGACAACCAACACTAAACGTTTACAGCGCAATCGCATGTGACCCACAAAATGAAGCATTGTCACATGTGAAATTTGATGAAGCAATGAAATTCATTGAATTTCTGGTATCAGACGATGTTCAAGACATACTCAAGGACTTTGGTGTCGACGAATTCGGACAGGCACTGTTCAACCCCGCAGTTGAATTACTTACAGATAACACTGACCCCACAACAGCAGGCTGGATTCGAGACGCAGCGTTCATTGATGGAACAGAATGCCCAGAAAACAAACGCTACAACGCTGGCGACATGACATTCTTAAATGCTATTGTTCTCCCATAACTAGATTAGTGAACGTTAAGTGACGCTCCTATTAATAGACGGGACAATCGAAGCATTCCAACTTCTTTTTTCTCTTGATTCAGTAGTTTTTAGAGTAACTTTACGGTCACTGTATGTTTCAGGATTTGCAATAATTCTCGCTTCGCTTTGGAGCATACCTATCGCAACAATTTTAGGATTGAAAACATTTCGTGGCAGAAAATTTGTACGCGGTTCATTTAACGCGTTTATTGGGTTTCCAACTGTTGTGTTGGGACTGGTCTTGTATTTAGTGTTTGCACGTAATGGAGAATTAGGGTTTCTGGACTTACTTTTCACTAATGAATTAGTAATCATTGGACAGGCGTTATTGATAACTCCAATACTTGTAAGTTTCATAACAAGTTCCATTGAAGCTATTGACTTAGACCTACGAGATTTATCACGAACATTAGGGTCAAACGAGGTTCAGGCTTCAATATCTATTATAAAAGAGGCATCGGATGGAATAATATTAGCAATTTTGGCGGGTTTCAACAGAGCTTTTGCAGAGCTTGGCATTGCAATGATGGTAGGCGGCAATATTTACGGTCTAACTCGGGTGTTAACTACTTCAATAGCTTTGGAGGTTAACAAGGCAGAAGCTGCATTTAGTCTTGCTTTAGGAATTGTATTGGTTGCTATAGTGTACACTTTTAACATCACAATAAGTTATCTGAGGAAGCGTTAAACATGGGTGGCATAATCGAGTTACGTAATGTTTGGCGGTCGTTTGGTGAATTAAATGCTCTCCAAAACGTTAATTTGCAGATTAAACAAGGAAAAATAACAACTTTGCTTGGTCCAAGTGGTTCTGGAAAAACAACGCTTCTGCGAATCATTGCGGGTTTAGACAGTCCAACTCGTGGGACTCTGTTTTATGAGACTAAAACAATTAATGCCACTGAACAAAGTTTTCTTCGACAGAAAGCTACTTTGGTTTTTCAAAAATCTATGTTCTTTGACACATCAGTTTTCAACAATGTTGCTTATGGCTTAAAGCTTAATGACGAATTCACTAAAGAAGAAATCCAAAACAAAGTAACTGAAGTATTACAGTTAGTTAGACTAGAAGGATTTGAGCAACGTAAAGCAAAAAAACTGTCTGGTGGCGAACAACAAAGGGTCTCATTAGCCCGTGCATTAGCATTAGACCGAGAAATTTTGCTCTTAGATGAGCCAACCGTTAATTTAGACCCAAAAAACGTTTCCATAATTGAAGAAACAATCCAGCGGATAAACCAAGAAAAGAACACAACAGTAGTTTTGGCTACTCATAATATGTTCCAGGCAGAAGCAATTAGCCAAAATGTTGCCCTAATTATCGATGGAACCGTTAAGCAGACGGGCACAAACCTGCAAATTTTTGGGGAAACGAACAAGTATTTGAC
>JAOZIC010000009.1 GCA_026014605.1 Candidatus Bathyarchaeota archaeon | reverse complement strand
GTAAGAAGAGAACAAAAAAGGTTCTCTAGGATGGTTATACGCGTCTGCGTTTTACTCTGTTGCCTGGGCTTCGTGCAGCGATTAATCCAACTTTTCTGCCTGGAGGAGCATTCCTTGAAACTGTTGTACATTTACGCCCACCCTTTCTGCCGCTACCAAAAGGGTGACAAGCAGCAATCATGGCTCTAGCACTAGTGCGAGGATACAGGTGGCCCTTTGCTTTCATCAGATGAAACTTATTGCCAGCCTTTAGGAAAGGTTTCTCGATGCGCCCTGCGCCTGAGATTACTCCAACCGTTACACGGCATAGGTCGTTGATGTACCGTGTTCGTTTGGATGGAAGCTTCACGATAGTTCCGTTCACAGAGTGCGATACAACAGTTGCGTATGCACCAGAAGCACGAACCATTTTACCCCCATCACCTGGTGATAATTCTATGTTGCAGACCATGGTTCCTTCGGGGACTTTGCCGATTGGAAGGACGTTTCCGATATCAACTGCGGCTTCGCTGCCGACTTGTGTTGGTTGTCCTTCGTAGACGCCTTCTGGAACTACTGAATAATAGGTATCTCCATTCTCTAGTTTGACTTCAATCATTGGAGAGCCTCTTCCAGGGTCATGCAGTATCTTTTTTACTTCTCCGTTGATGACTCCTTCTTGCTGTTTAACTGAATATGAAGGATATTGAACAGGAGCTACTCTTTTGTGAGATGATGCTCTGAAAACTGACGTTCCTCTACCACGTCTTTGCACTCGAATACGTTTTCCCAAATGTCACATCTTCCTATATTGGAACATATACGGCACTTACTGACGAAACCCTTTTTTAAATACTTTTAGTTTCTTTGCCCGTCGTGTAACGTCTGGTAACCAACGTGTAAACAATAAACACAACACCAATCACCGCAACAGCAGCCAAAAGTACATAATTAAACTGCGAAACCATACCCTGCAACTCCATCGGAATATCACCCGTAGCCTTGTAAGCTGCAATCAAATCCTGAAAACTCAACCCAAAATACGTCCCTAAATATGTATAAAACAAAGTTCTGGGCAACGCGCCAATAATTGTGGGAATAAGAAAACTCTTCAACTTCATGCTTGTCAAACCTGCACCATACGAAATTGCATCAAAGGGAATAAAGGGCGCAAACCTGCCAAGCAAAACAGCCCACGCACCCCAACGGTTAAACCAGTTATCAGCAAACTCGATGCCCTTCTCGCCAACAAGTCTGATGGCAAGTCCTCGTCCACCTTTTTTGCTGATGTAAAAACTCAAAACCGCCGCAACTATGGAGCCTGCTGCTCCTACTAGCCAACCAATCGGAAACTGTAAAGCTAAACCGCCTGCAATCAAAACAAGCTCAGACGGAATCGGGATTGCTAATGCTTGAATTATCATCATGCCAAATAGTAGTAGGGGTCCACCTGTTTGGAAGGACTCGATGACCCAGATTAGAATGGTGTAGATTGGGTCTGGGTAAACAAAAAGAGTTATCGACGCTGCGATAATTACTAAAAAAAGGATAATTGGAAAAAGTTTGGAAGATGACATCGCAAAAACCAAAGTATTCTCTGAACTTAGAGTATACCTAGTTTAATGGCGATGTCAACTGCTTTGTATTCTGGACTAAGTTTTACGAACGCTTTCTTTTCTCCCTCAGGAGTAATCATCGATGTGACCTTGTCCACAGCCACATCATACAGCTCTTCTACCGCCACTTTGATGTCGTTTTTTGTTGCCATCTTGTTGACAACAAACACCAGCTTGTTTTCTGACTCAAGTATACGGTTGGTAACCTCTGTCATTACCGGATACTGAATAGTTTTGTATGGATCCAAATTACTCTCCTCCAAAAACCTTTCCTACTTTCTCAAAAGCAGAACTAGTCCAAACCGTCAACCGACCCGGATGAGTTCCAGGCGCCAACAGCTCAGCATTCAAGTTCTCAACAGAAGCAACCTGCATACCCGGAAGGTTCCGAGCTGCCTCCGCTATGCCATCGTTTTTGGTTATAACTAGCAACGGTCCAATGGCTTGTTTCATTTTTCTTCCACGCATTTTTCCTTTGCCTGCACGTATTTTGCGGCTTTCTTTTACGCGGAAAATGTCTGGCCATACTCCTAGGTTCATGAATGCTTCTTCGATGTCTTTTGTTTTCTTTAGACTTTGAATCTCGTCAACAACAACTAACGGAAAGTCTGGAACATCATCGATCATGTGACCTCTTGCTGCTACGGTTTCTTTAGAGCCTGTTGCGGCTACTGCTGAACGAATAGCAAGATTCATTTCCTTTTTAGGAAGCTTCTTTTTGATTTTCTTTTCTGCCTCGGGAGGATGAGCTGACCTTCCACCAACTGTGCCTGGAGCAAAAGCTGCTCGTTGACCTCGTTCTCTGAGTCGGGGCACACGTGAAATTCCCAAACCAGCGTGACGTGAAACTGCAGTGTTTTTCTTTCCTGCCATTGGGTCTCGGCCTTGTGGCTGATACTTGTGTGACTGGATTGTAACAACTGCCCGCTTGATTACGTCTGGGCGGGTTGGTGTGTTGAATATTTGAGGAAGATTAACTTGGCTTACTTCTTCGCCTTTTAGGTCAAAAACTTTAGCTGAAATCGTACCCATGTTTGCTCACCTTTCTATTTCTTTGTTGACTCCAACGAAATGTAACTAATGCTTGGGGGTGTATCAGGAATCTTCTTTGGAGGACGAGCAGGATATCTTAAACGCACAAGACGTTTAGCAGGTCCTGGAAGACTACCGTCCACGATAACGTATGTTCCTTTGACTTCTCCATATCTTTGGAATCCGCCTTTAGGAGTAACCTCTTTGCCGTCAACTCCAATCTTCAGGATACGTTTGTTATATTCAGTTCTTTGATGATAACCCATCTGACCAGCACGAGGAACAGTATACAATACCCGCGCAGGTTTCCATGGACCAATCGCAGCTACACCACGTTTGGTTTTCCTGGATTTACGGGGCAAAAGTTTGATTCCCCAACGTTTCACTGGACCTTGGAAGCCTTTGCCTTTGGTTATAGCAACAGCATCCATGTAATATCCTTCCTTGAAAACGTCAGTAACTGAAACGGTCTTTCCTAGCAAGCCTTTGGCGTATTCAAGCTGCTCTGCGATAGAGCCGCCGTCGATTTTGATTTCTGAAACATCTGGTTTCTTTTTAGGAACCGCTGCAAGTCTTGGCTGTGTTGCAGCTAAGATTCTGATCTCCGCAATGTTGTCAACGTTTTCTTCAAGTTTTTTGAGGTCTTCTTCTGTGTTAAATTCTTCAGGTAAAACATAAACTCGGTCAAAGTCTTTGGGTGGATTTTTCATCCAGACTTCGCCCAAAGTTTTTAGACCATACTCATCTTTTGCGTAAGCACGAATAGCGAAAACAACAATTGGCGGAACATCCAAAATAGTTGCTGGATGTGCGGCTTCTTTACCTGTATGTAGGGAGCCTGGTTTGTCCTCAACCATAATAATTTGAGTCATTCCTGCTTTATAGCCCATAAATCCAAGCATTGTTGGACCTTCTTCTGTTTTTGGCCAGTAACGGATTCTTCCAACCGTCCGTTTGGAACGTCCTCTAGGTAAATACGCTAATGAACCATGCCTAGGTGCACTCTTTTTTCTATGACCCATGGTAATATCCTTCTTGTATTATTAGTTACAGTTCGTCTTTTCCAATAAGAACGTCAAGTTATAAACTTTAC
>JAOZIC010000071.1 GCA_026014605.1 Candidatus Bathyarchaeota archaeon | reverse complement strand
TCTTTATTGATAGGTCTTCCATTTACGTTCCCACCTGAAAACGATTAATCGTAATTAAAGCATAAAAATATTATGTCTTAATATACCCGATTACTGAACACTAAGTTCAATCAAGTTTACAAGAGAGAACAAAAAACTAAACAATATACCTGTTAATTTTGCTATTAATCTGCTGACGCACCCAAGCCTCACTAACAAAACGCCAAGTAAAATCGTTATTATCAAAATGCAGAACAAGCAAAAGGTCAGGGTTATCCAACCCAGTGTAATCCATTAAAACGTCGTAGAGTTTTTGAGAAATCTCAAAATCCAGTTCCAGTGTTTGGTTATCTGCTAAACGTTTAGCCCGAAAAACTGCGTTATAATTGGAATCTGCGGTAGACTCTTGAACAGACACTTTGTCAATATGATACAAGTTGTTTCCATAACTCAGTATTACGTGACGCGCATTCTCTGACTTAGCTTCTTTTTGTGTCATATCAAACCAACTGCTAAAACGTCTATTATTACACCCACTCAAAAATACTACACCAACACAGTAGTTAAACCCTATTTCTGAATTCGACACATTACAAACAACGAACACGGAAGACAACACCAAAAAAAGAGAAATAGTGCGTTCCTGCAATCAGGAACAAGAAAAAAATTCTGTATCATAAAAGCGGAGAAAACCAATTAGCGGTTCGCTTGATTCTTTCCTTGGTTTTCTTTGCTAATGTAATGTGAAAGGTCCAAAACTGGAATCACCCTGCCGTTTCCAAGTATAGTGAAACCACTGTAACCCTTTGTGTTCACCATTGTTTCAGCTAATGGTTTGATCATTATTTCCTGTTGACCAATAACAAAGTCCACCACTAGACCCACCTTTTCATCTTCGTTACTTCCATGAGTAACCAAAACTTCAAGATACTCCGACTCACCACTGTCCTCAAGACCAAGCAAACTGTGCAAATGAAGAAGCGGAAGCACACGACCACGAACAACAATAGCCCTAAAACCTCCAAGCGACTTCACCTGTCCGCAGTCAACACGGACTATTTCAGACACAATACTGGTTGGAATCGCAAACGTCTGATTAGAATCCTTCACAAGAAGCGACGTAACAATTGCCAACGTTGGCGGCAGACGTAAACTAAGTTTGGTTCCCACACCCACACGCGTTTCCATATTCACCGAACCGCCAAGGGCAACAGTTTTGGTTTTTACAACATCCATACCAACACCCCTGCCGCTGGTTTCCGTAATCGTCTTTGAAGTAGACATTCCAGGCAAGAAAATCAGGTTCGTAAGCTGCTCGTTACTCATAGCCGCGGCTTCGGCCTCGGAAATAAAGCCTTTCTTAATAGCAGAATTCTTCACTTTCTCAGGGTTGATACCTGCGCCGTCATCTTCCACTTCAATAATAACCTGTTCGCCTTTGCGTTTCGCAACCAACTTCAAGGTTCCAGTTGGGTTTTTACCCGCAGTTTTGCGTTCTTCAGGCTGCTCTATTCCGTGGTCTACGCTGTTTCTGATTATGTGTATCAACGGTTGACCGATTTCATCCAAAACAGTTCGGTCTACTTCAATGTCCCGTCCTTCAACAATCATGTTAATTTTCTTTCCTTTCTTACGCGAAAGGTCCCTTACAAGCCGTGGAAAGCGGTCAAAAACTTGGCTAACAGGAACCATCCTGATCTGCATCGCCAAATCTTGAAGGTCCGCAGTTAAACGGTCAATGTTTCCGGTTAGGCGCCGTAAACTGTCATTTTTTAGTTCAGAAGTCATCTGCAACAGCGCAATCTTGTTTATCACAAGTTCGCCCGTCAGGTTCATTAACTCGTCCAGTTGCTCAAAGTGTACTCTTACGGTTTGTGCGGTCTTTGCGTCGATAGTGGGTTTTGATTTAGTTGGTTCACTCTCTTTTTGGGGAACCTGTTTTGGTTCTGCTGATGAATCATCGTCATACGAATTAACTTGAACAGTGTCAACTTCACAAACTGATTTGGCGCATTCTGCAACTTCGTTTTTGTCAGACTTTGTCACAAAAACAATTTTGAGTTCTTCATCAATCTTTTCTGCTTCAATGCCTTTTTTGTCAGGCGTAGTGCTTACTATTTTGCCCTTCTTAGAAAGATTCTCAAGCACCATATTTGCCCTTAGCGACTTGAAACCACAATCGTCGGTAAATTTCACTTTAAGCAAAAAACATGAGTTACCAGACTTTAACGCTTTTTTTATTTGGTTATTTTCTTTTTCGCCAAATTCACTTACTTCAGGTTTTTTGGAAGTTTTTTTCTTTGAAGCTGCTTTGCCTTTTTTAGGTGCCTCTTTAGTTTGTTTTGAAATTTCATGAAGCCTTTGTACAAATTGTTCGGTTTCGATTTTTTCGTCTGTTCCGTCTTGTATGCTTTCTAACCGTGTTGTGAGAGCGTCGATGCATTCAAGCAAAACGTCGATTAGGTCACTTGAAACTTGTCCACCTTTTCGTAAACCGTCAAAAATGTCCTCCATCGCATGTGCAAGATCCTGTAGGTCTTTGTAGCCCATCATCCCAGAGGAGCCTTTGAGTGTGTGAGCTGACCTGAAAATGTCGTTTAACGCATCAGTGTTTGTTGGATCTTTTTCAAGTGTTAGCAAGGACTGGGTAAGAGTTTCTATGTGCTCTCGGGCTTCGTCTATGAATTCTTCTTTGTATTGTTCCATGTCCAAAGACAAGTCTTACACTTCCTCTCCATGGAGAACCTTTCGGTTTTTGGTGATTTGTCTTGAACATTATTGTTGCAGGGTGGGGATTATTTACCCATGTGTGTGAATGCGTGCTACATCTTGATTGTACTGATGTAAGCTGGTTTAATTGTTCAAAAACACGGGTTTTATTCGGTTAAACAGGGGTTAATTTGGAAAGCTTTTATGATTTTGGTTTGTTTTTAACCGTTTTTTGTTTTTAATTGAATTTAGAGTTTGATTGGTGATACTGATGCGAAAGTTTTAGTATTGTTTGGAGATGATAAACAGCAAAACCAATATTGAATCATACGACATAATACTCTTATTTGGGGGCATACATTCTATGGTTATCCGAAAAGTGGGTGGATAGTAAACATGCCTCAAAAAGTAATCAAAGTTGGCATAAGTCAAAACAGATGCAAAAACATTCTGCAGACCAGTCAACTTTGTAACGTTGTGTCCCTCGTTTTATCTCCCAATCCACCCACTTCCAGAACTAATCCAAATCTAACAAGGAGGTGGGAAGTTAAATGAGAAGAATTCTAAAGAATCGCGTAGCTTTGAGCACAGTAGTAACAACGCTGATCATACTGGTAATTTCAGTATTGCTCGCCGGAGTAGTTTCTTACTTCGCCATCAACGTTACCAGTACACGAGTACAAGAAGAATCAGTACACATCACAAAACACCACGTATGGCACAGCGGCTCCAATAGAGCTCTTGCTAGCTTGATGATAATCAACACGGGTGGTAGGGACCTAGTTATCGACAAAATAAGCGTTCGTGGTCAGGAGTGTGACTGGAACTCTTCAATACCTGGATCCGATAAGTTCGTTAACTATTGCCGAACAACAAGTACTATATCAGCAGATTTGAATTACGTAGACAGTTTCCTGAGAAATGGTACAAACACTAACGTCACAATAGGTCAAGACACTTACAACTTTACAGTAGCGGAGGACGACTTGATCCTCAAATCCGGCTGGACAATGCTAATCTACATCGAGAACCCAGACAGTATTTCGATCAACGACATTG
>JAOZIC010000115.1 GCA_026014605.1 Candidatus Bathyarchaeota archaeon | reverse complement strand
TTGGGTCCTACAAGCCCTTCCACGCTTACTACGCCTTGGGCGAGGACTTGGTCTTTAGCCATTTTTGTCCAGATGGACTTTAGTATGGCTGTATAATTTTTGCCGTGGGGCTTTTCTGTGATTAACCCTTTACTTTTGGCAATTGAAACCAGTTGCCGAGTTATTCTCTGTGCTTCAGCGACTCTATTTGCATCGTTTTGGATGGTGCTGGAAATTATTTCAACTGTTTGGCTGAGGCATTGGTTGGCTGTTGCTTGTTGAACTTTTCTTTTGGTTGCGTGTCCATTGAATGTGATTCCCGCTGGTATGTTTCCTTGTTCTGTAGAAATCAAGTTTCCGCGTAATGCTGCGACGTTTGCTGCTGCGGGTAAATGGTTGTTTTTGAGAACTGCTTCCAGTTGGGTTA
This sequence comes from Candidatus Bathyarchaeota archaeon, assembly GCA_026014605.1. Classification (GTDB taxonomy): domain Archaea; phylum Thermoproteota; class Bathyarchaeia; order Bathyarchaeales; family Bathyarchaeaceae; genus Bathyarchaeum. The sequence continues at coordinate 3,348 of JAOZIC010000115.1, read as the reverse complement.
ACCAAGTTTTTACGGTTGGAACAAAACGGGGGTCCCGTTGTTCATTTTGTTCAACTATGGCGGGTACAAGCAAAAGGAGGTTCTGGATTTCTTCCAGATTGATTATGCGTAGCATTGTTGGTTTACTCTATGACGAGGCGGTCTTCTTTTTTGCCGTCTAGTTCGATGCTTGTCCATTCGAAGGCTTCTTCAGTGATTTTTAGGTGAATCCGTGTGATTGCTTCTACTGGTCCGGCTTCGCGAATTTCTGATGTGTTTACTAGTACCTGCAGTCTGGTTGGGGGTATACGAAGTTTTTGAAACTCTACCTGTGCTAATTCAACGATTTTTGCTTCCAGTTTCGCTTTAGTTTGTGCATCCAGCCCTGAAGAAACAAGAGTTCTGGATGCTGTGCTGGATAGTTCCTTGGCGACTCTGTTGACGTCAACTGAAACCTCTGCGGGTTGAGTTAAAGAAACAACTTTTCTGTCAAGAGCAGTTTTCAGGGTTCTAGTTTGTTCTGGCTTTAAACTTATACGTTCCTCGCTGAGTGTTTTAGCTAACACTTTATCGAAAACTACGCGAGTTTCTGCAAGAGTAGGCGTACCTCTTACGGCTTTTGCGGCTGAAGGTTCCTCCATTTTTTTAACTGCCACTGGAACATCCAGTTCTACGGCTGGTAACCGGAAATGTGGGATGGGCATATTCCGTAGCAGTGGGTGGTTTGAATACAGTTCAGCTACTCTTACTGCTTCGATGTCTGCTTGCATTCTTGCAATTGTAATCTCAGCAATTAGATGTCCTAAATAGTCACCAAGGTTTGGCGTTTGTTTTTCCTCCTATACAAAAAAGAGAGTGGGGGTGGGTGTTTAAAATGGGGGTTATGCGCTTGCGGCAGGTGTTGACGTTATTGCACCTTCAAGGATGCCTAACATCTTTTCCATTCCAGCAGGCATTTCATCTTGTACCGCTTTCACATGCACGGCTAAAGAGTATGTCCTGTTAACAGTGTTTCCCTGCTGTGTTGTGCGCTGATAAGATGTTGACACCTTTAGTTTAGCTGACCCAAAGAACCAACCAGCTTTTGCCTCTGTTGAAGCATCAACTTTTAGGCTTGTATCAGTTTTTCTGTATGATACTGAATTGATTTTCGCGTTAAAGTCCACCGTAGTTTCATCAATTCGAATAAACGGAATTGGCAGAAGCGTCAAAATGGGCACTTGCAGTTGCTGTGTTTCATATACTGCGGGAACAGCCGCTGTTGCTGGAACTGGTGGCGTCGCGGATGGGTCACCTGGAGTTGCTGGTTGATAAGGACTAAGTTCCTTAGGATATTTGAATGTAACATAGATTGGTTCTTCAGTTGTGCTGTCGCCTCCTGCAATTGATTCTGTGTTTGATTTTTTGAAACCAACTTCTTTGATGAAGCTCACTGTTGACATCGCTGCTTGGGCTTGGGCGTTGATCACTGCTACTAGTGGACCGCCTATCATTGATTCAAAATCTATGCTCGATAATTCTTGACCGGGGTTTGGCATATTTTCACCTAATACTTATCGAGGATATTGATTATTAATAAGGATTATCGTTGATGTGTAGAACATAAATACACAATAGACAAAAATTTGTATGATTTTTTAAATGAATGTTTTTTCTAGAAAACATGAACTTAAATTCTATAAATTAGTCCCAACTACTATATCAAGGTAACCAACCAACTTTTTTGAGTAACATAACACGGCATTTTCGTCCAGTGCCCAGATATTTTACACCGGTTTATTTTTTGCAAAAGAAAACCTCTTATGTGTGATTGATGTCCCCTCTGTGAAGGGTCCGTGGTCTAGTCTGGATTAGGACACTGGCCTGCGAAGCCGGAGTTCCGGGGTTCGAATCCCCGCGGACCCGCCATTTAAGGAAGAAACAAAAGATGGTTTGCGTTAACCCCTTCGCCGAATTCTACAAAACATGCGAGACGCTGTTAAAGGATTCACTAAACACGTTGTATCCCGACTTTGAGTTACCAAAAATACTGCTTGAGGTTCCCCCTAACCTGCAGTTCGGCGAATTGGCAACCTCTGTATGTTTTGAGCTAGCCAAACACGCAAAAAAGAGCCCCAGAAACATCGCCCAAGAAATCGTACAGGCAATAGACGTAACTGACGTTGCGTTGGTTGAGTCTGTGGCAGCGGCTGGTGCTGGGTATGTAAACTTTAATGTAAACATCGAAACGTTCTCACGGCTAACCTTGGAGTCTGCACGAGCTTTAGACCAAGAATATGGTTACGTGAAAACCGAAAAACCCCAAAAGATTCTGCTGGAACACACCAGCGTAAACCCTGTTCACCCAATTCACATCGGGCAAGCCAGAAACCCCATGTTGGGTGACACAATCGGTCGAATACTGTTGAACCGCGGTCACGACGTTTCGCGCCACTACTACGTGGACGATGTTGGACGACAAAGCGCGGTTATTGCGTATGGTTACACTAAGCTTGGAAAACCCAAACCCGACCAGAAACCTGACCGTTTCATCGGCGGCATCTATACCGTAACCAGTTGTATAATGGAAGTTAAACGTCTCAAAAAAGCCGTTGAGACTGCAACAGATGCTGAGGAGCTTGGTAAACTTAATCGCCAGTTGGATGAGTGGACCAGCATATCAGCAGAGGTGGAACAGAAGTATCCAGAGCTTTTCAGCAAACTTGTGCAAGAAATAAGCAAAGACCAAGACCCCGAAGAACAGGTTGGTAAACTGATACGTGGTTACGAGGCTGGCGATTCTGTTCCTAAGCAGTTGTTGCGTGAAGTTTGCGATTTGTGTCTGAGCGGTTTTAGGGAAACATTGGCAAGTGTAGGAATTTCTGTTGATTGCTGGGATTGGGAAAGTGATCTGATCTGGAACGGCGATGTGAACCGTGTAATTGATGATTTGAAGGCTACGCCGTATGTTTTTGAGGAAAACGGTGTTTTGGAGTTTGACGCCGAAAAAGTTGCCGACGATTTGGATTTGAAGAAAAAGTTGGGTATCAGCGACGACCACGAGTTGTCTGCGTTGACTTTGGTGCGTGCTGACGGGACTTCGTTGTATACTACTAGGGATATTGCGTATCACCTTTGGAAGTTTACTCAAGCCGAACGCGTGGTCAACGTGATTGGCATGGAGCAGACCCTTCCGCAGTTGCAACTAAAACTTGCCCTGAGTGCTCTTGGTCACCCTGAATACATTTCTAAACTAACCCATTTTGCTTACAGCCTAGTCAGGCTTCCAGGTTATCGTATGAGCAGCCGAAGGGGACGATACATCACCTTGGACGAGGTTATGGAAGGCGCAGCAGAACGAGCCTTTAGTGAAGTTTCTAGGCGTTCGCC
>JAOZIC010000216.1 GCA_026014605.1 Candidatus Bathyarchaeota archaeon | reverse complement strand
GTACACTACATCAAAGGTGTAGGAAACGCCATAACCCGATATTGGCGGTTTGCTCGTAATGCTTCTAAGAAGATTAAGGAGCTAAACGCCCAGAACAATTTTGATATTATTCATGCAAACCTTCCGTTGGTGCCAAGTTTTGCCATTCCTAAAGGCGCTTCGAAAGCGGTTGTTTGTGCAGTTCACTCAACTTGGAAAGGAGAAGCATTGGTAACAAAGCGTGACAATCCCAGCGAGTTGAATCCTAACGAAAAGTCGATGTTGCGGTTCAATTTTTTGTTGAGAATATTCGAAAAACGGTTGATGAACCGTTCAGATGCTTTGATTGCTGTAAGCAAATACACGGTTGATGAACTAACAGGTCTTTACGGAATCAACGAAAACAAAGTTCACGTAATCTATAACGGAGTAGACACCGAACTCTTCAAGCCAAGACCAAACAAAACAGAATTGCGAAAACAGTTTGGACTAAAACCCGACGAAAAGGTTGTACTATTTGTTGGACGCCTTTACCACAGAAAAGGGCTAGAAACTTTGCTTGCTTCTATTCCGCCAATTCTCAAAGAATTTAACAATGTAACATTTGCTATTTCGGGAACAGGATTCCCTGAAAAGGAGGAAAGCCTCAAAAATTTGGCAAAGGACCTGAACATCGAAAACAAAGTGAAGTTTTTGGGTTACGTTCCCGACGATAAGCTTCCAAGCTTGTATTCTGCTTCTGACATTTTTGTGTTGCCTGCAATTTACGAAAACTTTCCGTTTGCTATACTTGAAGCTCAGTCCAGTGGGCTTCCTGTGATTTCTACTAAAGTTGGTGGTATTCCTGAGTTTTTGGTAGATAACGAAAACGGGTTTGTGATAGACCCAAGAAACCCAGACCAGTTAACAAAGAGTCTATTGGCTTTACTACAGGACATCAAACTTTCCAAAAAAATGGGTGACCGTGGCAGAGAACTGATTGAACAAAAGCTGGATTGGAACATAATTACTGGTCAGGTAATTGATTTGTATCACAAACTGTTGGAAAACAGTTAACGTGGTAACGAGTTATCCCAGTGCTTGTCTACCCACTCTTTTCCTTTGATTTCTGTGTCAACTTTTCTGTAAACGTTCATGCAACCCTGCAGCATATTCAAAAACGGTGTGCCAAAACATAGGCGTGTAAGAAAATAGTGTTTGTAAACAAACCTTTGAGCCTTAACCGCCAAATCTGCATAAGGAAGCAAAAATGGACGTTTTACATCTTCGATTTTTTCGCCGATGATTTCTGTTTTTGTTTCCTCTCTTTGCAGATGTTTGTCGATGAAGTTGATGTAGCTGATTTCTGACCAATCAATGTCCATGATTTCGCAACAAGTTTTGTCCATGGTTAGAACGTCGTTGCTTGTGAGTAGTAGTTTCATTGGGACTGCGATTCCTCTGTTTGGTCCGTTTCCTTCCATTGCTGTTATTGCGTCCATAACAACAAAACTTGGTTTTAGCAATACCAGCAAATCGTGCATTACCATGTCAAATTTTGGGTGAAGAAAAATGCGCCTGTCGTTTGGTATGCACCCAAATAGGTTCTTTATCGCACCGCTGTAGTTTGTGAATTCATGTGTTTTCATTACAGGTATATCAACAATGCTGTCGGCTTCAAGCAACGTTTTTGGCAACGGAAAATTCTTCAAAGCCAATGCTTTAGGGTTGTCAAGTCTGACAATTTTGTCGTTAGACAGATTAATGGTCTGTCCGCCAGCTTTTTTTACTATCTCTTCTACGCCTGTCATTGCTAGGGCGTCGTTACAGCAGTAGTTGTATCCGTTGGATTCGCCAACAATAACTTCTTCAACTCTGTCTCGAAGAAGGCTCACCACATTGTACAAAAGTTCAGGAGTTGTAACCGCTCCAGCGATATAGTTTTTTGAGCACAAATTAGGCTTAATGAAAACCTTGCCCTGAACATGTTTTTCCCAATCTGCAGCTTTCAGTGCCTTTTTTAATGCATCATCTAAACCGTTGTCCGTTCGGAAAATTCCAACCTTTACGGTTTTCAATTTTTAATCGCCCTCTGAAAGTTTTCTGATGCATCCTGGGTCAGACTTGAGGTAATCGTCATAGTATGCGTAGGCTCTTGCCCTGCAGCCGCCACAAACGTACTTGTATTCACATTTGCCACAGCGCCCTTTCAGGTTTTCTCTGTTTCTTAAATCCTGAAAAGCTTTGGAATTAACCCAGATGTCTCCAATTTTTTCTTTTGTCAGATTTCCAACAACAAGCGGCATAAATACACACGGTTGAACATCGCCTTCAGGAGATATCGCACAGTAGAACCGTGCCGCGCCGCATCCACCAATGAAGTCAGCAAGTGCTCTGGCTCGTTTGCTTATTTTTGCTGCTTCCATATGTGCAAGAGGCATCATCAGGTCTTCTTGAGTGGTTGAACACTGCAAAGCTACTCTGGCTAGTTGCGGTGTTGTGCTTAGTATTGCTATTTTTCTGTCTTCTGAGAGTTGTTTGTTAAGGTAACTTAGAATTTGTTCCCGTTCTTCTGGTGACGGGTCTTCTGCGACTATGTCTTTGCCTCTGCCTGTGGGTATGAAATTGAATAACGTGAATCTGTCGATTCCCATTTTTTCTGATAAATCAAGAACAGCAGGAATTTGTTTTAGGTTATTTTTGGTTGCGGTTACTGCTATGCATGTGCAGATTTCCTTGTCGATACAGTTCTTTAGTCCCGTCAAAGTTTGCTCAAAAGCGCCTTCTTTGCCTCTGAAATAGTCATGCGTTTTAGCTTCAACACCGTCTAGGCTGACTTCCACGTAGTGGACTCCTGTTTCTTTGAGTTTCTTGACCATTTCTTTGTTGAGCAAGGTTCCGTTTGTGGCTAACGAGACATAAAGTCCCAAATCAACCGCGTATTTGGCAACTTCAAAGAAGTCTTTTCTCATCAAGGGTTCGCCCCCTGAAAACGCTAGGGAAGTTACGCCAAAATCTGCTATTTGTTTCACAACTTGTTTTGCTTCTTCGGTTGACAGTTCCTTTACTGTACTTTTTCCCGAGTTTGAGTAACAGTGTTTGCATGCAAGGTTGCATTTGTACGTAAAGTTCCAAACTACAAGAAACGGTGCGTGAACCTGTATTGGGCGGTTGAAACCAAATTCTGCAAATCCGCATACTATGCTTTTAATTGCCCTTCTAACATAGGAGTCGCCAAAAAGCTTGACAACGCGACTTTTTTCTACTCCTAAGGCTTTTTGAATAAATCTTATCCAAAATTCTATAACCCTAACGTAGGTTGCACAAGAAGAGCATTTGGAATTGTTTTTTCCTGAGTAATTGTCAAGCGCAGTTTCCAGTGGCATCTTGTTGCATTCTGAACACTTATTTAGAGTATTTTTTAGCATCCATTTTACTGGCGGCGTTTGGAGGACAGCATTCCAGATTTTTTCGTTTGTTAGCAGCCTCATTTTGATACTGTCCAGAAAGTTTCTGTTTGCCACATGATATTATATAATTGGGAAATATGAAAGCAATAAGTTTACCGAGAACGCTATCGGCAAAAACACAAGAAGTATAAATATTACACAAACCACGTTGCGAATCTTTAACGTCCGCAAAATATGGTCAGAAGTAAGTTCCTCATTTGGGTCTCCTACAACATACTGACCAGGTTTTTCCAACTGAACATTAAGCACTCCAGCCATAGCCGCCATCTGCCATCCATGATTTCTGCTGGGCGTGTTCGCTTGGTCTCTGACCGCAATCTTCCAACCGTTTTTGTAGTCTTCTCCAAGAAGTGC
>JAOZIC010000159.1 GCA_026014605.1 Candidatus Bathyarchaeota archaeon | reverse complement strand
GTTTTGCCCGAAAACTATGGTTGGGGCATGAGAACACCAACCGATAACATCTGGGGAGTTTGGGACGCTGACGAAACATCAGAACAAATCTGGAACACAAAAAATGAGCTAATTGAAAAATATGGTTTAACTCTGGACATAGTCTACGATGACCCAGAGTTCCCCGTTGAAAACAGGTATGCTAACATGTTTTACTGGAACCAAACAAGTTTAGAAAATTGATGTTTAATAGTTCTAGCGCACAAAAAGGGCACAAGGTCGTTATACTTGTTCTAGTTTCTTTTTGCAGAATAATGCAATCACCGTTCCAGTAACAAGTAACGGTAAAACAATCCATGATGGAAACTCTGGAATGTAGTCTGCTGGCGTATACTGTTCGTTTTCTGTTCTGTACGTTCTGTTGTCATAGCCGCCTAAGGCGTAAAGGGTATCATTCACGACTGCAACACCCAAACGGGCACGAGCAGTTGGCATAGAAGTCCCCCACCGCCAAGTGTCATTGGTTGGGTCGTACACTTGGGTTTTGTCGTTGTAAGGCACATACAGACTTTCCAGTCCACCTACTACAGTAATTTTTACTTGTGCAAACTCGCCAGTGGTGGCTCCTGCGCTTGATTTGTATAGTCCAATTATCGGAGCGGATTTGTTGCTCCAACTGTTAGTGGTAATGTCATAGACTTGGTTAAGTTTGGCAATGTTTGTACCCATGGGTTTAGATTTTACGCCACCTATTACGAATATTTCATCACCAACCGCTGCAGAGGCATAACCCCAAACAGGGATAGGAATGCGTGCCTTTGTTGTCCATGAATCAGTCTGGGGGTCATAGACCTCGGTGACGCCCACGCTGTAAATAAGAAACTGGGCGCTATATTCCACGCCACTTAGAGTGAAAATCTTGTCACCCACAGTATGTGCATTAAAACTCATCCTTGGCGTAGGCAAAGATGTTCTGTTTTCCCACGTGTCAGTTTCGGGGTCATAAACTTCGTTGACGTCCGTAAGAGTCACCCCTCCATAAGCGGGACCATCGCGTGTTGCCCCACCAAAGGCGTAAATTTTTCCATCATAAACCGCTATGCCAAAATCGCTTCGTGCAGTAGGCATAGACGCTTTGCTTCTCCAAGTATCGGTTTTGGGGTCATACACCTCAGTTGTGTTAACCCGAACGCCGTCCTGGTCACCGCCAATAACAAATATCTTGCCGTCCACAACAGCGACACCAAAATCACTCCTTTTAGAAATCATAGACCTCCTTGTTGTCCAATAGTCTTCAGTAGCAAAAACACAAGGAAAAAGCGACGAACAGCAAAGCAAACTCAGCAGTAAACTAGTAGCCAATAAAACTTTGCTCACAGAAACCATCCAATATTACTTGGAGAATTTATAACTTAAAGATTTTTTATTAAAAAATGTGTACTGGATTGTATTCTATTCAACAAATCTGAGCAGTTATGCGTTTCTTATCCAAGATGCAATTTCTTCGATTGTTGGGTATTCTTGTTTTGTGATTTTGCCTTGATCTAGGTAAATTTTTGCGACTTCGCCTACTTTTCGGCTTAGCACGATTACGTCTTGGTCTGCGAGTTGTCGTCTGGATTTTATGCCTGCTTCTATTAGCAGTTCGGCGTCGTTTGCGTCTACTCCTGGAACCATCATCAACTGCGCCATTGCTTGCAGGTTTTCAGCCATATCCTGTGACACACGCGTCTTTTCTCCGATGATTACTGGGTCAGTAGTTAGAAAATCGCCAACAGAACTGATACCAAGAACTCTTAATTCCTTACCCAAAGCTGGACCGATGCCCTTGATTTCTTCGGGGTTGTCAAGACTCTTTATCGTTGCTTGGTTAGGTGACATGGTTCCTTCGATGCCTTCCAGTTTGTCCCTGATTTCTTGCAGTGCACTGCCCTGAGTTTTCAGTGCCGCAGAGCTTTCTTCAGTTAACCGTTTAACACTGTTAATTACGGCTTCCTGTTTTTTGAGCTCAACAGAAGTCTTGCTCTCGGACTCAGACGCCTTTGTTTCTATAGCCGCCATGACGTCTTTTCCTACTTTTTTGACAACTTTTTCTTGGTTTGCCAAAAGTTCCTGAGTCTTCACGCTGTTAGCTTCGATGTCGGTGGTTACTGTGCTGAAAAATTTGTTGTTCACTTTGCGGTTGTATTCCATCTGTTCGGCTACTTCTGCGGTTGCTGATTCCTGAGTTTTTCGTAGAGCCGCCAAGTTTCCGCCTACTTTTAGCAACATCTTAACCAGTTCGGGGTCTAGTGGTTGCTTGCGGTATACGATTATGCATGTTAGTCCCATGAAGATGCAAGTAAAAACTATGGATATCCAAAGATACGCTTCTGCGCTAAGCCCAGAAACTAGGGTGCCTAAAATGTACGGGCTAACTACCGCTGTTGCGCCTTCGTTAATCAACAGCATAGCTGCGTTAAATGTGAACAATACGCCTAAGAACGTTGCAAAAAGCGTTATCCAAACATAAAATCCTCGTTTTACAAACACTGTATATTCCTTCTTTTCAGTCCAGACCTTTCGCTACAGGATGGGATATGTTGTTGTTTTGCAGTTTTTTGTTTAGAAGTCTTATGAAACCCAAATTCTTAGCAAAAATCTTAACCCCGACTAGCCGATTCACAGCTAGTTTAGCGTAAAAAAAGAAAAAAAGCTAAAAAAATGCTCAAAAAAAGCAGAGCATTGACACAAATTTACAGGCCGCTTTTTAGTCTGCGGTAGGTGTTGTAATCCACGTATTCAAGGTGCTCGTTGTTGCTTTGATACTCAACAGTGAACTTTTGCCTTGACCGCTTCTCCAGAATCTGGTTGGTTGTAATAAACGAGTAAGCATCGCTTCCCGCACCCGAACCATAACTAACAAGCAGCACACGCTGGTCAGGTTTAGCAACATCCAACGCAGCCGCCAAACCAATCGGCGAAGACCCAGAATATGCGTTTCCAAATTTTGAGACTTGGATGCTGGGCAAGTACTGTTCTTCTTTGAAGCCTAGTTCACGTGCAACTTTTACTGGAAAACTTGGGTTCGGTTGATGAGGAACAAAGTAGTCCACGTCGCCAACTTCTAAGTTTAACCGTTCCATGAGTGTTTTACACGATTTTTTAACATGCTTAAAGTATGCAGGTTTACCCGTGAATCTGCCACCGTGCCTTGGATACTGTTGCAGGTCTCTTCGCCAAAAGTCTGGTGTGTCAGAAGTGCAAGAATACCAGCCTTCAATTTCTGCGATAACGTCTTTCATGCCGAAAATAAATGCGGCACCGCCAAAACCAACAAAGTGGTCTAACTCACCGCCAACCTCGTTTCTAGGAGCAGACTGAGAGTTATCAGCGCCAATTGCCATCGCAAAGTTTGTTTGCGTTTTTGGGTAATAAACCAACGCCGCCGCATCCTTGAACATGCTTGTTGCCGCTTTGCAGGCGAACTCTGTGTCTACTGCGTCAACGCTTTGTATTCCGTCGTTTCGTTCTTCTTTGCCTAGACGCAAAACCTGAGCAACTTTGGATGCAATGGGGTTAACAGCGTATGGGTTAGATTCTGAGCCAACGTAAACTTTGTCAACTAGCGATTGGTCTACTCCCGAATGAATTAACGCAAGTTTTCCTGCTTCTACTGCTGCGGTGACTGCGTCTTCGTCGATAAACGGAACTGAGCGTTCCATGTATCCTTCTTTGATTCTGAATTTTGAGGTGTAAACTCCGTACCCGACGATTCCGGGGGTGTCGTATTCTTTCTTTGGTTTTGAAACAACGTATTCTTGGTA
>JAOZIC010000092.1 GCA_026014605.1 Candidatus Bathyarchaeota archaeon | reverse complement strand
ACAAAAGCTTTGCCTCAAGTTACATATAATTCCTGCATTCTTGACCACACTGGCTTGGTTTGTTGTTGTATAAAATGCAGAATTTTTGTTTGAAGATACTATGTTTGGTTCTGGGTTGACCTAAAAGTATTTTATTCAATCTTTTACATTCTCTTCTTAGTTGGTTCAGATGGGAAAAGGTTCTGGATTCGGAAAAACGATTTTGTTCGGCGAACACTTTGTTGTTCATGGTGTACCTGGAATTGCTTCAGCAGTTGACTCAGCGGCTGACTCAGTGGTAAAAAAGACCGCAAACGGCATCAAAGTAACCGATGAGCGGACAGGCGCAAAAGGTTACGCAGACAAGAAAAAACTACAACAACTAGAATCCATCGAACGAATGCTCAAAGCAATGAACTTAGACCCAAAAACGGTTGGCATGGACATCTGGTTGGGCGGTAACCTTCCCGGATTCAGCGGTTTAGGTGCTTCTGCAGCAAGCAGTGTAGCAATTGCGCGAGCCATCGCAGAAGAATTTGAACTAACATTTTCTGATGAACAAATTAACGACATAGCCTACGAAGCAGAAAAAGCGTACGCAGGAAACCCCAGCGGAATCGACAACACCGCAGCAACCTTTGGTGGTTTAATCTGGTTTGAAAAGAACCTGACTGGCGGCGAAAACAAAATTGAACAACTAAGCATACGTGAACCCGTTGAAATAATAATCGGCAACACGGGAATCGTTGCCAACACCAAAGCAATGGTGGAAGGAGTTGGAGAACGCAAAAAACAAAACCCCGAAAAATATGGTGCAATCTTCAAGCAAGCCGAACAACTTGCATATGACGGTAAGAAGGCTCTTGAAGAGTTCGATTTGCGCAAAGTTGGCGCTTTGATGAACGAGAACCACCGTTTGTTGCAGGAAATCGAAGTTTCATGCAATGAATTAGACATTTTAGTTGATTTAGCCCGCAAGCAGGGCGCTTTTGGAGCAAAAATGACTGGCGGCGGAGGCGGAGGCTGCATGTTGGCGTTAACTCCTGGAAAAATGTTGCAAGAAAAGGTTGCTTCTGCTATTGAAAACGCTGGTTTTGAAGTTTTAAGAACAAAAATTGGCATCCAAAAACAGTGAGGGAAAAGTTTTGGGTTTCAGAGATTTTTTAGAATTACTTGAAAGCGAAGGAAAAGTAACACACATCAAAAAACAGGTATCCACCGACCTAGAGTTGGCGGGAATCGTTGATGCATTAGGTGAAAAACCGTGCTATTTTGAGAACGTAAAAGAGTCCAACCTGCCCGTGGTTGCGGGTTTGGTTTCTTCTAAGGCGTTGGTTGCTAAGGCGTTGAATATGCAAGTTCAGCAGATTTTGCCAAAGCTGTCCAGTGCTATTCAGAGTCCTGTGGCTCCTGAAGTGGTGAAATCTGGACCCTGCCAAGAAGTTGTGGAAAAAAACGTTGATTTAACCACGCTTCCGATTATGCGTTACACCGAAAAAGACGGCGGCAAATATGTTCCGTCTGCAATTTCTGTGGTAAACGACCCCGAACTTGGCAGAAACACCTGTTTTCATCGGTTGATGTTGATTGGCAAAAACAAGTTTGTAGCCCGAATAGTAGAAGACCGAGGAACAGACACCGCCCTCAAAAAGGCAGGCGGCGAACTGGACATCGCCATGTGTATCGGCAACTCTACTGCTGTTCTTTTGGCGGCTTCGACTTCTTTGCCTAAAGGCGTTGACGAAATGGGCATGGCAAATGTTTTAGAAAAAACTGAACTGGTAAAATGCAAAACAATCGATGTTGAGGTTCCCAAAAACTGCGAAATCGTCTTAGAAGGACGAATAACCAAAGAACAAGTTTCTGAAGGACCGTTTTTGGACCTTACCGGAATCGAAGACAGGGTCCGCCAGCAACCCGTAATCGAAATCAAGTGCATAACCCACAGAAAAGACCCAATATATCAAACAATTCTTGCTGGAAGAAATGAGCACAAAGTGTTAATGGGCATGCCCAAAGAGCCCACAATGTTTAACGAAGTCAACAAAGTCTGCAAATGCAACGACGTATACATTACCACGGGCGGCTGCAGTTGGCTTCATGCAGTAGTGCAGATTACCAAACAAAACCCTGACGACGGCAAACGGGCAATACAGGCAGCTTTTGATGGTCACAAATCGTTAAAGCATTGTGTTGTGGTGGACGATGACATCGACATCTATGACACAAACGATGTAGAGTGGGCGTTGGCTACTCGGTTCCAGGCGGATAACGCTGCGGTTATTATTCCTAATCAGCCTGGGTCTTCTTTGGATCCGTCGGGTGATTTGACTGAAGGGAAGAAGGCTCGGACGTGTAAGATGGGGTTGGATGCTACGATTCCTTTGAGGGGTACTGGTAAAGGATTTAAAAAGGAAAGTTACCGAAAGGTTGACTTAAACAAGTTCCTGTGATTGTATGTATTTGACGAAAAACGAAGAAAAAATGCTGGACGGGGAACAGGGATACGCCGTAAAGAAGTCAATGGAGATACTTGTTGCTCTTGGTAACATTTACGGCGCAGAAAAACTCATAGAAGTTGGATCCGTCCAAGTTGCAGGAGTTTCTTACCACAACCTCGGCGACGCAGGACTAGAATTTTTGAATGAACTAGCCAAAGACGGCAAAGTCAAAGTACTAACAACCCTGAACCCTGCGGGAATGGATTTAGAAAACTGGCAAAACCTCGGAATCGACCCCGAGTTTGCACGAAAACAGAACCTTGTTATTGAAGCTTTTAGCAAAATGGGCATAATTGTTTCCTGCACCTGCACACCGTACCTGATTGGTAACCTGCCAAGGTATGGCGAGCATGTTGCGTGGTCTGAGTCTTCTGCGGTTACGTTTGCTAACTCTGTTATTGGTGCAAAAACAAACAGGGAAGGCGGTCCTTCTGCTTTGGCTGCCGCGTTTGTAGGCAAAACGCCTTGTTATGGGCTTCATCTGGACGAAAACAGGGTTCCAGATATCCATGTTGAAGTGGTTGCGGATTTGACCAAGTTTTCGGACTTTGGTGCACTTGGTTACTGTATCGGAAAACAGGCACCTAACACGATTCCTTACATAACGGGCGTTCCCGAAGTTGGTGTAGACGAGTTAAAGACGTTCTGTGCGTCTGTGGTTACTTTTGGTGCTAAACCGCTGTTTTACATGCAGGGAATTACACCTGCGTCGGAGAAGCATCAGCCGCCCAAAGAGAAGATAACAATCGGAAACAGTGACATCAAAGCGGCTTACGACGCAATTAATGACGAGACCGAGGAAATCGATTTTGTTTGTATTGGGTGTCCGCATGCTTCTATCAAGGAAATCGCCAAGATTGCGGATATGTTAAAGGACAAAAAAGTGGCTCCAAACACGGAGTTTTGGGTTGCTACTTCTCGACCGATGAAGCAGCTTTCTGACAAACGTGGTTATACACAGATTATTGAAAACGCTGGCGGTAAGTTTGCTTGTGACACGTGTATGGCGGTTGCGCCTTTGAAGGGGCGGTTTAGAACCGTTGCTACTACGTCTGCGAAGGGTTGTTACTATTCCCGACATAACAAGATGTTAACCAAGATGGGAAGCCTAGAAGAGTGCATCAACGCAGGAGTGACCGGAAAATGGAACTGAAAGGACGGATAATCTCCCGGGGCGTAGCACAAGCCGAAGCATTAACCACAACGATGCCGATTTCGTTTTACGGCGGCGTAGACCCAGAAACCAGCGAAATATTAGAAAAAGGGCATGAGCTGCAGGGACAAAAAATCAAGGGCAAAATCCTTGTTTTTCCAACTGGTAAAGGTTCCACTGT
>JAOZIC010000189.1 GCA_026014605.1 Candidatus Bathyarchaeota archaeon | reverse complement strand
TTAAAATAGAGAAAAGGGTTGGGGGAAAATCGAAAAGTTTCCCCGATGTTTGTCTGAAACTTATTTCTAAGTTTACTCGATGACTTGGATTGCACCTTCGGGACATTGCATCTCGCAGGCTCGGCATACGAGACAGTCCTCAACGTTTACTGGAACGGATTTGCCGTCTTTCATTTCGTAAACGCTAACTGGACAAGTGTCAACGCATGATTCGCATCCAGTGCATTTTTCAACATCGACTTTGATTTCAACCATTAGTTATTCAACTCCGCATGTAGATTTTAATCAAAATGAATTGACCGCATAAAAACGTTTTGTAAAATTAGAAATAAAAAAGGAACTAGTCGCGGAGTCGCAAAAGAACTCCGTCGATAGTTGCTTCAGCGTCTTGAATTCTGCTTTGGTACTCTTCCACAAGCTTTCCGTATGCACCTTTAGAGATTTCTCCACGTCGGTAACGTGCTTCAACACGTTTCAGTTCCATTTGTGCACTTTCAAGCTTTGTTTCAGCAACTTCAATCTGTCTTACCATGCTTGCGTATTTAGAACCAGCAGAACGAATCGAGTCACTAAGTGTCGAGAGCGTTCGGGAAGCTGATGAAAGGCGTCCTTCCAGCATTTTTCGTCGGACTTTGTATCTGCGTCTTGGGATTTTTCCTTTTGTCAGTTTTTCTTCTAGGGATTCAAGTTCTGTGCGGATTGTCATCTTTTCTTCGTAAGTGTCAACGAAGTCTTTGAGTGCTGTTGGTTGAACAGCTGCTGTTGCTGCAACTGCTGTTTTGGGAGCTTTTCTGAAGAATGCAATTGCTGATGCTCCAAACGCTAGGATTCCCACCCAAATTGTTGGGTATAATGAAGACCAAACAAGTGAATAATGGAAGTTCACGGTTAATGAAAGGTTGTCGGATGGCTCAACATTGTTGTAGATGTATGTTAATGTGATTCTGTCGGTTTCTTCTTTTGAGTGAGCACTTGGAGTTGCTGATTCAAATGTTGCGCCTTTTGGAAGAGTGATTGTTGCAGTTAGTTTGCTTATGTCCATGTCTTCTTCCAAGAATGTGAAAACTAAACTGTAGTCACCGCCGTCTGCTTGGGTAACAACTGTATCCCATGGAATGTCATACAACACGTAAATGTTCTTTGTTTCCCCTGTTTCCAAGGCACTTCCTAGACCTGCCTTTACGGTGTTGTTGAAAATTGTGTTACTGAGTGTGCCCATTTCGTCCCTAACTTGAACTTTAGTGGCATCCTCAGGTAGGGCAACTGGGATATGTTTTGTTTTGTAACCCAAGTTAGTTATGGTGTAACTGTTGAAAACATACAATCTTCCAATCTGGTCGATGAATATTTCTCGTTTTACGGAGTCAACTTCAAGTTCAAGAAGTGGTTCTTGGAATTGGTCGTAAGTGTATTCTTGAGACAAAGTAACCGAATATTCAGTATCAATCACGTTGTCTGTGGTGTTGTACAAGTTCACGATTGCAAGCATCAAAGGATTGTATCCCGCGTAATAGATGTCAAAGCCACTTAATTTAATGTAGACAACATGGGTGCCTGCTGTTAAGTATGTGGAGTTTTTACCCGTAACATCAATTTGTACGCTTGAAGAGTCCAGTAACCCATCAATTTCTACGATATATGTTCCCGCGTCGGTGATGTTAAGTTCTACACCAACAAGCAGGTAATCAAAGAAGTCGTCGTTGTCGGTGTCGACTCCTTCGTCGGTTATGGTTCGGGTTATTATTGAATCTTCAGTTGCGGCACTTACGGGCATTACTTGTACCAAGAAAAGTGATACGGTTAACATTGCCAGAAGCGAAACCACCAGCACTGGCAAAACTTTTTGAAGTAAATGTGATTTTTTCACGTGAAACACCATGGGGAATATTTCTTTTTCTTTGTTGGCGTAAGTATCGCAGAATACACTTATTTACTTTTAGATAAAACACGGCAACAACAGAAAGAATATTTTCAGGTTGCCCAATCATTTTGTTTCCAAATTTTTCTGAAAAAAGGTAGTTTTCAACAATAAACTACTATTAGTCTTCAAACATGAACTGTTCACGCTGCAGTATCTAGCTGGTTCTAACTTATTGCTACAGTTTCCAGTACGCCGATTGAATGTTCTTGACGTTCTGTATGGTTTTTTGTCCCGTTTTCCGTGTTTTTAGTATCGCTCCGGGGTGTTTGTCTTTGAAGCTGTATGGGATTTCTGCCATTCTTGCCGTGGTTGTGCATGCGAGTTTTCCAAGAAACTTTAGGTTGTATCCGCCTTCAAGAACGGCTGCCATTTTGTCTTGGCAATACCGTGAAGCCAGATGTAAAACTGTGTCAAAGATTTGTATGTAGCTGCGTGAAGACAAAAACAGGTTTCCTATGGGGTCTGAGTAGTGGTTATCAAATCCTGTGGATACTAGGATGAACTGTGGTTTGTATTGGTTGATTGCGGGAACGGCGATGCTGTTGAATGCTTTGAGGTATGTTTTGTCGTCTGTTCCGTAGGGTAAGGGGATGTTTATGCTGTATCCTTTACCTTTTTGTTCGCCTACTTCGTCTGCAAAACCTGTTAACGGAAACTCGATTGGGTCTTCGTGCAGGCTGATGTACAATACTTTGTTTGTTTTTTGGAAAATGTCCTGTGTGCCGTTGCCGTGGTGTGCATCTATGTCTAGTATCAGCACTCTTTGTAGGTTAAACTTGTTAAGTAGGTGCGAAGCCGCAACAGCAACGTTGTTGAATACACAAAAACCCATCGCGTAATCTGGTCCAGCGTGGTGCCCAGGAGGTCTAACAAAAGCGAAAGCGTTCTTGTATTTACCTGCCATAACCAACTCAACGGCTTTAACTGCTCCCCCAGCCGCCAACAACGCCACGTCATAGCTTTCTTTGGAAACCGTTGTGTCTTTATCTAACTGTCCGCCGCCGCGTATGCAAAACTTTTTGATTTTTTGGATATAATCTGCGTGGTGAACCTGCTCCAAAACATGTTGTTTAACTGGTTCTGGCGAAACAAGCCTGCACTGCTCGTTTTTGAGAATGCCGCTTTTTTCTAGTTCACGTTTTATGACTCTGAGACGGGAGGCTGATTCGGGGTGATGGCGTCCCGTGTTGTGAAGTAAATACTTTTTTGATGAGATTACGGCGGTGTTTGTCATTTTCGATGTTTCCTAACCCGAAAACGGTTTTTTGTTCCTGTGATGAGTGTGTTTTTCTGTGCTTAAAGCGTTGTTATTTCTGTTTTTGCCTGTTTGGTTTTGGCAAAAAATTTTATGTTCAGACAACGTATTGTCCGTCTAACCGTTCAGGGGCACAGGTGTTTGGGTCAAAAATTTGCTGTTGTTTCGTATTTGCTTATTGCCGTTAACATCATTGTTTTTGTGCAAACTTTAGCCCCCACAGAATACTTCAGCGAATACGTCAACAACTACGGCTTGGTCCCAACACAAATCATGCACGCAGAAAACCTGTACACCCTATTAACATACATGTTTTTACACGCCGACATCTGGCATCTAGCAATGAACATGCTATTTTTGTTGCTAAGCGGCGACGCAATCGAACGCGAACTCGGAAGTTCACGGTTTTTGGCACTGTATCTAGCCTGCGGAATCATTTCGGGGCTGTTCCACTCGTACATGAACAACACATCAACCATCCCAACCATCGGCGCTTCAGGAGCAATATTTGGTCTGCTTGCGGCTTTTGCAATTCTGTTCCCGTTCCGCTGGGTCTTCAAACTGTTTGGGTTTATTCCAGTTCCACTTCCCGCACTGCTGTTTGTTTTCATCACGGTTTTAACAGAAACCGCCTACGTCTACTACGGAACAGTAGAAAACAT
>JAOZIC010000094.1:1903-3842 GCA_026014605.1 Candidatus Bathyarchaeota archaeon | reverse complement strand
ATTTTAATGTAGGTTTTTTGTTATTGCATAAATAGTACAAGTTCAACTGGAATAGTAAGTTCCACATATCCAATGAAGGACGAAGATATGGACAATAAAGGGCCTGCAAAGATTGTAATTGTGTTTCCCACATTGAACGAAGCCAGTGCCATGGGGGAAGTTTTAGACAGAGTAAAACAGGCTATGGTTGGGTATAACTGTCAAGTGCTTGTTGTAGACGGGCACTCTGTTGACGGAACCGACAAAATTGCTGCAGACAAAGGTGCAACCGTGGTTTATCAGAAAGGCAAGGGTTACGGAAACGCTTTGAAGACCGGTTTTGTATATGCACGAAAACAGTTAGGCGCCAAAATTCTTGTTATGCTGGACGCGGACATGACCTATGACCCAAAGTTTATTCCAAAGCTGGTGGACCCGATTATAAGCGACAAAGCCGACATGGTTGTTGGTAACCGTTTTGCTGGAATGAAACAAGGAGCCATGCCATTTGTTAACAGAATTGGCAACCGGATGCTCTCGTTTGTTGCAAAGCTGGCGCTGGGGCTTAATATTTTTGACACTCAAAGCGGTATGAGGGCGTTTAGGTCTGACTTTTTAGACAGTATGAAACTAGAAGCCGTTGGTATGCCTTTTGCCATGGAGATGCTTGCAGAAGCCCATTCTGCTAAAGCTAGAATGTGTGAAGTTCCCGTGACTTACAGTGCAAGGGTTGGAGAAACTAAGCTTAATCCAATAAAAGACGGCGGCAGAATACTTGGCGTAACCGTGCGATTAATGTTTGATATTCGCCCGCTGCTTTTCTTTGGAAGCATAGGAACCGTACTAGGTGCAGTTGGTTTGCTTTTACATTATCTTCTGATGCCAAGCGAGTTTGTGTACATCATGTTTCCGTTTCTGTTCATGTTCGGCGGACTGTCTTTGTCCTTGATTGGTTTTGTAATGTATCTAATACAACAAATCAGAACACGCAACTAAACCCAAAATACAACAAAAACGGTTTTCTTTAAAAGACTCCATGCTCCTTTGAGTCTGTCATGTTCGGAATCGTCTTGGCGTTGCTTTCTGCCTTTTCGTTTGGGTTGTCCCAAATAATTGTCAGAAAAAACCTGGAAAAATCAAACTACATACACATTTCCTTAACAGTGACCATAATGGGCAACGTCATCTTATGGCCGCTTGCAATCGCATTTACAGACCTAACCACAATAAACACAGAGGCGCTAACCCTGTTCATAATCGCAGGAATGCTCGCACCAGCAATTGCCAGACTGTTCTACTTCAAAGGAATGCAAACCGCAGGCATCTCAACAAACGCAACAATATTCGCCACCTACTCGCTATACACCACAATTATTGCCGTACTTTTGCTTGGTGAAACTTTGAGTCCCGAAAACTGGGCGGGAATGCTGTGCATAATTGTTGGTGTAATATTTGTTGGGAAAAACCTGAACGGTAACACAAAAACAGCTACTGTATCAAAAAAAGGCTTAATCATCCCTGTGCTTGGTTCATTGGCCATTGCTGCCTCACAGATAGTGCGAAAAGAAGCACTGAACATATACAGCCAACCCTTGCTGGGCGTTGCCGTGGGGTATACCACGTCTTTGGTTGTTTATTTGGTGATTCTGTTCTTTTACAAAGACAAAAACAGACCAAAATACTGCCAAAACACCCTGAAAACGTTCTGGAAACCTGGAGTCGGCATAACCATAGGGTGGCTATTGTCGTTTCTGGCACTAAACCAAACAATGGTTTCGATAGTCGCACCGGTACTGCAAACTGAACTTTTGTTCATTTTACTGCTGGGTTACATATTCTTGAGAAAACTTGAAAGATTCACACCAAAACTAGTAGCAAGCGCCCTGTTGATAGTTGCTGGAGTTATACTGATTAGCATCAACTAGGTTCTACAATCATATTTGAAGACTAATAGAAGTAC
>JAOZIC010000094.1:0-1803 GCA_026014605.1 Candidatus Bathyarchaeota archaeon | reverse complement strand
ACTATGTTGAAAACTACCTTTTTTCAGAATTTCCACAACAATTGTTTATACAGTTTCCAGAGAATGCGAGCTGAGTTTGTTAGATTTTTGTTCAGGTGAATTTTTTTGCTTTTTTTGGCGGTGAACATTTTATAGATTGCACCCAGATTTGGGTTCTGTTTCTACACCAAAATGAATAGATATTCAGCAAAAAATGAATAAACATTCATTTCTGAAAGCTTATCCAAAACAGCGTTCAATTTTTGGCGAAGATTTAAATACAAATGAACAAATATTCAGGGGAATATTGAATGAATCATTGGAGAAGACAGCAGTCATGAAAACCAACAACATTACACAACAAAACACAACAACCATCAACACAACCAAGAGGAACCAAAAATGGCTGTAGGCGACATAGCATGGATATCAACAGCAACAGCACTAGTGATGTTAATGACGCCCGCACTAGGATTCTTTTATGCTGGACTAGTACGAAAAAAGAATCTGGTCTCAACACTTGTTCAATGCTTGATAATATTTGCAGTGTCAAGTCTAGTTTGGACGTTTTGGGGGTACAGCCTCACATTCGGAAACAGCATAGGAGGCATAATAGGCGACCTATCATTAGTCGGGTTAAATCACATCGGGATAAACACCGTGATATCGTATGCCCCAGAAATTCCTGAATTACTATTCTTCGCGTTTCAACTAAAATTCGCAGCAATCACACCAGCCTTAATCATCGGAGCATTCGCAGAACGAATCAAATTCCGTTCACTACTAATTTTCACCATATTATGGTCAACGTTCATTTACTCACCCGTAGCCCACTGGGTGTGGAATGCAAACGGGTGGCTCAACTTTTTGGGCGCAGTAGACTTTGCGGGAGGAATCGTAATACACGTTACCGCTGGATTCTCCGCATTAGCCGCAGCATTAGTTATAGGAAAAAGAAAAATACTCACAAAACAGGAAAACAACGCCTGTAACGGAAACGGGCACAAAGCATGCAATATCCCCTACGTAATACTTGGCGCATCACTACTCTGGTTTGGATGGTTCGGATTCAACGCAGGAAGCGCCCTAGAAGCAAACGCACTATCTGTTTCAGCACTTGTCGCCACCAACCTAGCAGCAGCCGCAGCCGCAACAAGCTGGATGATAGTCGACTGGGTAACAAAAGGAAAACCATCAGCAATCGGAATATCAGTTGGCGCCGTATGTGGACTTGTTGCGGTAACACCTGCTTCCGGATTTGTTAGCGTAACGTCTGCAATCATAATAGGACTTGCAGCAGGCGTAATATCAAACTTGGTTGCCAACTGGAGAGCAGCAAAAACAAGAATCGACGACTCCCTAGACGTTTTCGCTTGCCACGGAATAAGCGGAGTATGGGGTTCAATCGCAACAGGACTGTTCGCAACCACAATGGTAAACAACGTAAACGGAGCCTTGTTTGGCAACTCCTCGCTATTAGTTGCTCAAGTGCTGTCTGTTGTAATCGTTGCAGGATACTCATTCTTTGGATCGTTACTACTACTCAAAATAATCAACATATTCTCGCCGCTACGAGTAAGTTCAGAAGAAGAAGAAACAGGACTGGACCTAAGCCAACACGGCGAAGAAGCATACGACCTAGGATTCTAGAGCAAACACCATTGCCCTAAATCCCAAATTCTTTTTTTACAATCTTTAATCATTGCCTCAAAATTCAACTTGAATGCATTTTGAAAACAGCCGCCAGATAACAAACAAAACAAGAATTAATTGGTGCTCCGGCCGGGATTCGAACCCGGGTCGGCGGCTCGAGAGGCCGTCATA
>JAOZIC010000119.1 GCA_026014605.1 Candidatus Bathyarchaeota archaeon | reverse complement strand
GAACTTTTGGATGGTGTAAGATTTACTTCTGATGGTGCAACTGTTAGCTCAATTTGTGTACGGTTGCCAAGTGGAACCATCGAATCATCAAAAACTTATCTTCGTTTCAAGGAACACCCTGTCTACAAGACCGTAGATTTGAATGGGCACCCCCACCAGAACGGAACCTAAATCTAACCTTTAGCGGAGTCTACTTTTTTACTCCGCACAATTGTTTTTGTTTCTTATTGGAACACAAACTTTCGAGTCCGTAGTTTGTACGTGGACAACTTTTACGTCTATGCCGTAGATTTTTTTCAGGTTTTGTTCAGTTAACACTGTTTCGCAGTCACCCACGTTGATTAACTGTTTATTGTTCATTAACGCCACCTTGCACGACAACTGAAAAGCGTGGTCAGGAAAATGCGAAGTAAAAACCACCGAAAGCCCTGTTGTGGACAGTTTTTGTATCAACTCCAGCAACCGTACTTGATTTCCAAAATCCAAGTGAGACGTAGGCTCATCCAACAACAAAATATCTGGTTGCTGAGTTAACACCATCGCGATTAACGCAAGTTGTCTTTGTCCGCCGCTGATTTTTGTGTATGGTCTGGACGCTAGATGTGAAATCCCCAGCATTTCTAGGTTAGTTTGGGCTAGTTTGTAGTCTGCCTCTGTTGGAGCAGACATCATCGTCAGGTGGGGTGCGCGTCCCATTACTGCGACTTCTAGGACAGAAAACGGAAACAATGCCGAGTGCGTTTGAGGCAAATAACCCACCTTTTTGCTGAGTTGTTGCCTGCTCAGTGACTGCACGTTTTTGTTGTGTAAACATACTTCTCCGCCGGTTAACTGCAAAATGTTCGTTAAACACTTGAGCAATGTTGTTTTTCCTGAACCGTTGGGACCAAGAATGCATAGTACGTCGTTTTTTTGGACTGAAAAGTTGATTTCTTCGAACACGTTAGTTTTTTTGTCGTAAGAAAACTTTGCATTTTTTATGTCCATCAATACTACCAACTCACCTTGCTTTTCCAAAGCAGATACGCAAAAAATGGTGTGCCCACAAGGGCAGTAAGTATTCCCAGCGGGATTTCGCCCGTTGTTATCGTTCTTGCGCAGTCGTCTACTACAAGCAGATAAATTGCCCCGATTATTGTTGTGATTGGTAACAGTTTTTTGTAATCTGGACCAACCAACATTCTGCCAACATGCGGAATCACCAACCCTATCCAGCCGATGATTCCGCTTATTCCCACCGCTGCCGCCGTAATCACCGTGCTTAACACGATGATTATTCCCCTGATTTTTTTCACGTCCACTCCTAGTGCTTGGGCTTCTTCCTCGCCCATCGAAACAATGTTGATTCTCCATCTAATCAACAAAAGCCCAACTATTCCAGCAATCATCACAGGAGCTGTTTTTAGCACATCTTCTGCGGTGACCGTGTTAAGCGACCCCATCAACCAAAACACGATTTCTGGAAGTTTCTGGCGGGGGTCTGCAATGCATTTCAGTAAAGAAACCAAAGCAGAAAAAAAGGAACTGACAATAATGCCTGCCAAAACAAGGCTGAGTGCTGACGAGCTTCTGTACAGTTTGCTTATGCCAAAGCTTGCGGCAACTGCAACTATTCCGAATAGGAATGCAAAAAGTTGTACCATGGACATGTTTAGTCCAAGTATTATTGCAACTGCGGCGCCAAATCCTGCGCCTGATGCAACTCCTAGTATGTATGAGGATACTAGGGGGTTTTTGAAGACTCCTTGGAACGATGCACCTGATATCGAAAGGGTTGCTCCGATTAGCATGGCGGCTATGATTCTTGGGAGTCGTATTTTGAAGATTACGTCTTTTACTACTTGTTCTATGTTAGGTTGCATTAACAGTGCTTTAACTGTTTTATCTAACGGAATGGAGTATCTTCCAAGTCCTAACGAAACTAAAAAAAGAAAAAGGGTGACTGCTACTAAAACCAGCAACGCGTTATGGTACGCAATGTTGCCCGATTTTAGAGCTTCTAATTGTTTTGCCACGACATCAACGCCCACACTTGCAGTCCACTGTTTGTGTCGACTTTTGTGCTGAGCAGTTTTTGTTTAACCTGCTCTTTTTCTTCTGGACTAATGTCGCAAATCCACTCGATTCTTTTGAGAACTTTTTCTGGTTTGTTATGTTTTTTGCAGGCTGTCACGATGTAGTCGATTCGAGGTTTAATCAATAACTGGTGCAAAACGTTGTGGACAACTATGTAGTTTGGAAACGGCTGATACTTTTTGCCCATAGCATCAAAGATTCGTGAGAAATCTTTGTGGTGCAAAACCGACATCGTTATGTAATTATTTTTTCCTACAGCGTCAATCTTGAGCAGTGTTTCAGCGAGGTTCCAATCTAGCATTTTTTTGCCGTTGTTTTGTGTTTCTTTTGAGCCAAGCAAATTTATGGCGTTAGAGGCGATTGTTACGTCGTATTCTTGTTTGATGTCTTTGCCTATTTTGATTTCTCGCCAAAACTTGTTAACAAAGGTGATATTATCAAGTCCCTCTTCTTTTGCCCGCCTTTTTGCAACCTCAAGCATACCCGGTGAAAGGTCTACTGCAGTGACGCTTTTTGTAACCTTTGCTAGGGGGATTGTAAGCCGCCCCGGACCACAGCCAACGTCTAGGACTGTGTCGTTTGAGGTTACGTTGAGTTTGTTCATTACCTGTTTTACGTATTGTTCGCCAGCGTTTTTTAGGAACTCTTCAGCCTCGATGACGGTCCACTGTTTCATTGTGCCTTGTTCTACTGCTACTAGGCTGCAGTTTTCCATCATGCCCTTCCAGACTTGGTGCCAGTCCACAAGCTTGTTTTGCACAGTGCTAGTCAAGTGATGGCCCCTCGTAGTTTACGCTCCAGATTGCTTGGTGGAAGTTGCTTGCTTCGTTGGTTATGTTGACGCCCTCAAATCTTTCTGGGTAAATCTTTGATGCTACCCATTTGATTGCAAAAATTGACCTTAACGAACCAAAATCCCATCCACTTTCAGGAATCGCGTAAACTCTGCCGTTTGCAACTGCGGGTACTGTTTGGATTTTTTCATCTGCTAGTATTGCGTTTGTGTCTGTGCTTTCCAATGTGAAGATTACCTGTGGGCTCCATGTGATGAGCTGTTCCGCTGAGATTGTTGGCAACCAATCTGTGATTTCTTCTCCTACGTTTCTTCCACCTGCGACTACAATTTGCACATGTTCAAAGGTTGTGCACCCGTATACGCCGTATACGTCGTGTCCACAGTAGTATGCGTCAACTTTTTCGTTTACTGGAATGTCACCAACTGTGTCGTCTAAGTCTGCTAGAAAGTTGTCCACGTAGTCTGCGAGTTCTTGGGCTTTTTCTTCTTCGTTTACTACTTGTCCCACGATTTTTAGGTCGCGGGTGAAGTTGCCAATTTCTTCAAAGTGTGCAACTACAACGGTGAGGTTGTATTCAACTAGTTGGTCTACCCATGTGATTCTGCCGTATCCACCGATTAAGATGACTTCTGGGTCTAAGGCGATTACTTCTTCTACGTTAAGTGCTCTGCCTGTTACTGGGCACGGGACGTCTAAGAGTTCTGGGCACAGCCTTACTGGGAATTCTCCGTATCCTGTGCCGTCTTTGGTTGATTCGTCGATTCCTACCAGTTTGTCCTCTGCACCTAATGCTACTAGTGTTTCTACGATGCCTGATCTAAGTGCGACTATTCGTTGCACGTCTGCGGGGATTTCTACTGCTACTCCTCTTGAGTCGATTACTGTTTTTGTTTCAGGTGCTGTTTCAGCGGTTCCTGAACTATACAGGTACCATCCTGCAAAAATGCTACAAACAACTATTACTGCTACTATTGCGCCTAATGTTTTGGTCTTCATTTTTTTCACCACGTCGTTATGTTTCAATAGGCACAACGTATTACTATATAACCGTTTTGAAAATTGACAAAACAACCCCCAA
>JAOZIC010000026.1 GCA_026014605.1 Candidatus Bathyarchaeota archaeon | reverse complement strand
TTGTCTATGTCGATGTTATCAGTTTTTTCTGTAAGCAAGGTTATTGCTTCAAACAGGTTCTTTGCGATGCTTAACAGGTTAACTGAAACAATCATCAACAAAATTATGCTGATGTCTAGTGTCACATTTAACGTAACACCTGAAACAGGCACAATGACATTGAAAATTCCGCCTTCTGAAACTATAAAGAAGTATGAAATTATGACGATTGCTTTTGCTACTCCAAACCCGCACCCGAATATTGTTCCGGAAAACAGTTGCCCCAAAACAGTAAACGTTACAGAGATTAACGCAAAATCAAACAATTTTGCGGTGTAATCAAAAGGAATAATGTCTTGTGGGATGTCGCTGGGAATCAGCATCATCGGCAAATAGTATACAATAATAAACGTGACTGTGCCCCATATTGCGGCTTTGAAAACACGGGGAAAAACGTGTTTCATGACAGAATCTGCGTTCAGTTCAACCATACTGTTCCCACCAGTCCACGGTAAACATTGGAGTCTCAAAAATTACGTGAATCCTTCCGCTGCTAGTAATCTGCATCGCACCTTGCTGGTCTACCGACACCCGAATACGCCCAGAATAGCTTTGCTGTGACGGTGCGCTGATTAAGGCTTGTCCGGACGCTATTTTTTGTTGATTACTGTTGTAGACTTCGAGTTTCACGGTTCCTGTTATGTCTAAAATTGCGTGATTTTCAAAGCTTATTGGAATTGATATCTCGCCGTGGCTGCTGTTTAGCATTGAAGCAGTAACTGTGCCTATCGAAAAATCTGCGAATGGTGCGCCCCATGGTATTGTTGTGTTAAGTGAAATCTCCACGGGAACAGCCTTGGCAAAATTTAGTCCTCCAAAGATTTCTACATTGAATTCTCCGTCTTCTAACAGAAGCGTGGTGTGGTCCATTGATAATATGTCGTCAAGTTCTATTTCGATTGAGTGTGCCGTCGAGACGTTTTCGCCCACGGATATCAAGGGAACAAACGTTTCGGTTTGGTCGATTAATCCTCCGCTGTTGTCTGTAACACGTGTTGTTATGTTTAGGTCGGCTAGGTCGTAGTAGCCGTTGTTGTTTATGTAAAACGGTAACGAAAAAGTCACCCCATTAGTAGAAGGAAGCATCTCAAGCTCGCCGACGCCAAAATTGATGCCCGTAACCGAAAATGCTGCGGTTGCCGAAAAGACAAGTATTGTTGCCCATAAAACAAACGTAGCAACACTGAGCATCTTAATGGCGACATTCATTTGCTGTGGTGTCCTTCACTTGTTGCTTGTCAAAATATACTAAAGGTTAGTCGTCTTTATTCTCTTTAACTCCTGTTGGAGCCAAGGGTTTTACGCCAGTCGGTGCCTTTGGAACTAGGGGTATCTTGTCTAGTTGTTTGAGTTTTGTTATCAGTTGCACTCCTCGCACTGTTAATCCAGAACCTATCCACCCCATAACCCCAAGATACATTATTCGTATTGCTGCTTCGATAAGGGGTGCCAGTGAGCTTCCGAACGCGTTTACTAGGTCGGATGATCCGGTGATGGCTGGGTTGGTTGCGAGGTATGAGTATGCGCTTATGAAAGTGAATGCTAGTAGGGCGATTCCGGCAAAAAGTGTGGCGTATGCTATCATCATTGTTTGGTCTTTCATCTTTGTGTTCTCCGTAATACAGAAACTGATATCTCGCAAATATATTAAATCTTTTGTCTCAATAAACCATATTACTTTTAGTTATCCCCATTCAACAAAAACAACACTACCGACCCCTACGACTAACAAAACCAGTCTGCTTAAAACCCCGAATAACCTCAGACGCCTCCTGCGCAGTCCTCACACGCGCCACCCGCTTAGTCTTAATCATAGACAAACGAGCCGAACAGTACGGGCACATTTTCGTTTTCTGGGACTCTGTAGCCAAAAAATATTGCCCGCACTTGTAACAAACTGCCACAACGTACATGTACCGCACCTCAGACACAGCAAAAGCTTTTTCTAATCACAATTTAATCCAGTAGTAAGGATGCAGATAAATGAGTCGACTTTCCTTAGCTAATCTTGCCGCCAAATATTTTCGACAAAACGGCTACCAAACCGAAAAAGACGCAGTAATGGAAGGCACATCTGGGTTATCCCAAAAGTTTGATTTGGTAATCCGCCGAGGCAGAGAAAAACGTTCAGTTTGGATCAAAGATTGGGACCGCACCGTCGGCGTAAACATTGTGATAAACATCGACAAAGCAGCAGAAGACGTCGGCTTTCCTAAACCAATAATTATTTCTGAAAAATTTAGCGGGCACGCAAAAGCTTATGCAAACCGTCGGGGAATCACTTTGCTGTCAAAACAGCAGATTCTAAGACTCCTTGGATAAGTCGATTTTTTTTAGGAAGTCTTCAATTTGTCCTTCGCTTTCTAAGGTTGCAAGCCAGTCAATCATTCCAACAACGCGCGGCAGTTCGTCGTTGAGCACTAACAAAATTTCATCCACAACATCGTCAACGGTTCTGTTGTTAACGTTTACTTCACAAACCAAATCAGAACCAACAGCCGACACCGCGTCCCAAAGGCAAGAATCCAAAATTTCTGCGGAAAGGTTTTCGTTAACTTTGTTTTTTTTGTATCCACGTTCTTGCAGCACTTTTTCGAGTTCACGGGGGTCACGTCGCAGAACAAAAACTATTTCCACTTCTTTTACTGGAACAACATCAACAACATAATGCCCCTCAACAATAACTAATCCCTGTGTTTCGTCTAAAATCTGTTCTATTCGCTTCAACACTTTTTCTGTGTCTGCAACCAATGTTTGGCGGTCGTCGTCTACTTCTGTTACCAAGTTTTCTGTTTTAACCAGTTCAGTTACGCCTATGCACTCTGCCTTTAGCAGCCGAGCCAACTTGTTTGCAACTGTGGTTTTTCCTACACCTGGGGTGCCTGTGATTAAAACCGCTTTTTTGAAGTGTTTCACTCTCCCCACTGTGATTGTTATTCTATTTAGTTGTGTTGTTTTTACAAACTTTAGGGTGTCTTATCCGTACAGACACACCATGCTTGGATTACAGGCTTTTGGGGGTGGATATTGTTAAAAGCTTAAAGTTATTTTTATAAACTGTTCATGTAATATGGTAGCGTGATGGGGATTTCGGCTGTGAAAATTTTCGATAT
Organism: Candidatus Bathyarchaeota archaeon; assembly: GCA_026014605.1. Taxonomy (GTDB): domain Archaea; phylum Thermoproteota; class Bathyarchaeia; order Bathyarchaeales; family Bathyarchaeaceae; genus Bathyarchaeum. The sequence continues at coordinate 876 of JAOZIC010000026.1, read as the reverse complement.
TGTAGAAAGAGTTACGCGCAAAATCGCGCCTGGACCTGCTCCATCTTTTAATGAGGCTCATGTTGTTAAAGCGTTAGAACTAATCGGCAGCCACGAGACTATTGGAAGAATAAAGCTGTCCAAAGAGTTAGGCCTAGGAGAAGGCACAACACGAACCCTTCTAAAACACCTGAAAAATGAAGGTATAACCACAAGTTCACGTAGCGGAATCACCTTTTCACAACAAGGACAAGACCTATTCGCAGAACTAAGAAGCAAACTCAGCGAAAGCAAAGACGTTCCCAGCAGCCCACTAACCTTTGGAGCCTTTAACATCGGAGTTCTTGTAAAAAACTCGGGTAACTCCGTGGGAAGCGGCATGGAACAGAGGGACACCGCAATCAAAATCGGCGCAACCGGAGCAACCACCCTAGTTTTTAGCAGCAACAAGCTTTCGTTGCCGACAGGTGAACAGAATCTTTCTGAAAGTATGCCTTTGTTGCATGACGAGTTAGTGTCCAAATTCAAACCAAAAGAAAACGACGTAATAATCGTTGGAAGCGCAGAAAACAAGAAAACCGCAGAGATTGGCGCAAAAATGGCAGCCCTCAAACTGCTAAAAAACAACAACTAACATTTTTAGTTGCCCAATCATTTTGTTGCTTGGTTTTTCTGAAAAAAGGTAGTTTTCAACAATGAACTACTATTAGTCTTCAAACATGAATCCAGTTCTTGGGAAAAAACCGTTTAACCCCGCAGAGAATGCACCTTACTATAGATTTTGTCAACGTACTCCCGCAACATGAGGTTTTGCTGTTTTGCCAAAAACTGCAACGCTTTAGTTACCCCGGTGGTGTATTGAACCGCCTTTTTTGGTTTATCCGAAAGAAAAGAAGG
>JAOZIC010000169.1 GCA_026014605.1 Candidatus Bathyarchaeota archaeon | reverse complement strand
CGATGCTGCATCGGTTGACAAGATGAAGCTTAGGATTGAGGTTCAAAAGGAAACAAGGGACTACAACGTTTCTACGTCGTTGAAAAGCTACATTGACCCCCGTGTTTACTATGAGTGGGGCAAAAAGGTGCAGTATGACTGGAAGCAGTATTATGCGAAGTCGTTACACAACAAATTTAGTTGGCTGGACTGTCAAGACGACAAAAAAGAAGCCTAACTGTTACGTTTTGTTTGGTTCCTCATTTTTTGTTGTTTTCTGGAAGGGAAACAGCCATAAAACCCAAAAGTAGTCTAGATTCAAGTATGTGTTAGGGGTTTACGCGTATGAAACAGGAAACGATAACTACTCCAAAAATGCGGGCAGTAGAAACAAACGCAGAATATTTTGGAATATCTTTGCTGCAACTTATGGAAACAGCAGGAAGAAACGTTGCCGAAGAAATCGCATCAAGGTTCGATGCAAAGAAAACAAAAGTTGCAATATTTTGTGGCTCAGGCGGAAATGGCGGCGACGGCTTTGTTGCGGCACGTTACCTTGCGTGTTTGGGATTTAAAGTAGAAATCATACTTGCAACCCGTGCATCAAATATTGCTCATGAGTCTGCGCAAAAGAATTGGATTGCACTGCAACAACTCGGAAACGTTATCCCCCTCAAAGAAGTGAAGGATTCAACGCTTATTCCTGACGTAAAAGCTGACGTGGTTGTGGATGCTTTGCTTGGAATCGGTTTAACAGGCAAACTGCGTCCGCCAATCTGGCAGATAGTAGAAAAAATCAACAGCATGAAAGCTTATCGCGTTGCAGTTGATATTCCCACGGGAATAAACTCTGACACAGGCGAAGTATTGGGCACTGCGGTAAAGGCGGATTTGACGGTTACATTCTACAAGGCAAAACCCGGATTAGCAAAAGCCAAAAACTACGTTGGCGAGCTAGTAGTGAAAAACATAGGTTTACCCATCGAACTTGAACAGGTTGCGGGTCCAGGCGACGTGACTTTGGCACTTAAACCAAGGCGTCCAGACGCGCATAAGGGCATGTTTGGCAGGTTACTGGTTGTTGGAGGAAGCAACACGTTTTCTGGTGCACCTGCATTGGCGGGGTTGGCTGCTTTGCGGGTTGGAGTTGATATTGTTACTGTTGCGGCTCCTGAAAAGACTGCACAGATTATTGCGGGTATGTCGCCTGCGTTGATTACAACCAAGCTGAAAGGAAAACACCTGAACCCCAGTAATGTACCCGCTTTGAAGGAACAGTTGGAGTCTGCGTCGGCGGTTGTTTTGGGTCCTGGGTTGGGTCTGCACGATGAAACTAAAGAGGCAGTTAAAGAAATCTTGGAAATCTTGGAGAAAACTAAGACTCCGCTGCTTTTGGATGCTGACGGGCTGAAAGCGTTTGCCGAGTTTAAACGTAAAGTTGAGTTGCCGCTGGTTTTGACGCCTCATGCAAGGGAGTACGAGATTTTGAGTGGAACCAAGCTTTCAGGGGATATGGATGAAAGAACAAAGCAGGTTTCTGGTTTGGCGCGTAAGCTTGGTGCTACGATACTGTTGAAGGGTCCTGTGGACTTGGTTTCGGATGGAACACAGGTTAAGTTTAATCATACTGGTAACGCGGGGATGACTGTTGGCGGCACGGGCGATGTTTTGTCTGGTGTTGTTGGTGGTTTGTTGGCAATGGGCTCTAACGTGTTTGAGGCTGCTGTTGCGGGTGCGTTTGTGAATGGTGCTGCTGGTGATTTGGTTGCTGTTGAGAAAGGTTTTCACATGATTCCCACTGATTTGTTGGATTGGATTCCGCACGTTTTGGATGACCCGATGTGTCATTTGGAGGTGCAGCAGGGTTAGTTCTAAACCTGTTTCGGTCGTGGTTTATCATGCAAAGCAGTGTGACCCCAAAAAATGCAGCACACTAAAACTTAAGCGCCATAACTTGGTTCGTGTGGTTCACAGGTTTCAGGAACTGCCAAGAGGAGCAATCATTTTAGACCCATTTACCCCGAAAGCGTTTTCTCCTGCGGATAAGCAGCGGCTAATAAAACGTGGTCTTTGTGCCTTAGATTGTAGTTGGGTGCACGCAAAAGAGGTGTTTGATGTTGCGTCTAGTTGGACGCCCCGCTGTTTGCCTTATTTGGTTGCGGCTAATCCTGTGAATTTTGGTAAACCAACTAAACTGAGTACTGTTGAGGCGTTGGCTGCGGCGTTGTATATTGCGGGTTTTCGTGAGCAGGCTGAATCTCTTTTGGGGAAGTTCAAGTGGGGGCCTCATTTTATTACATTGAACAAGGAGCTTTTGGATGGTTATGCCCAAGCAGAAGACAGCACCGGAGTTGTTGCGGTTCAAAAAGAGTTTTTGGACCAGAACTGTGTTTAAGGACTGGTTAAAGAAAAATTTGTGGGATGCTTGGTTACACCCAACTTTGGTAGTTTTGTTCTGACCAGACTTTGGTTACTTCTACGGTTACTTGTTTTTCGTATGTGTCGTCGTTAATGAAGCTCAGGTACCAGATTTGGTTGAGGTTTTCTGGGTCGATTCTCCATTTGACGGTTCCGTTGTCTGTTTCGCATTCCCAGCTGCGCATTGTTATAGTTGTTGTTTCATCTACTGCATACGGTAATGTTCCAAGGGTGTTTTCAAAGAGTTCTCCAGAGTAAGGAGTCCACTTTATTGTTCCCTGAGATACTTCGATGTTTACCTCAAACATTACTGCAGGTGAAGCTAGGTAGAACGCGTCAAATGCTTCTTGTTGTGCTTGTATATTGAACGTTTTTGAGTAAATTACCTGTGTTTGAACGTTGTAGGCGAAAGCATACAGCACAGTAGTAAAGCTGGCAAGAATAATTACAGCAACAAAAATGCCGTACTTTAATATCCTGCGGTTTAGCATGTTCCCACCACTAGTATGGTAACAAAAAGTTGTGTATTAAAACTTGCGACACACTAAACCAGATATAAGTGCCGTAAAACCGCTAACGAAAAAGAATACGAAAAAAGGGATTACTCGCGTTTTGCCCAGAGTTCTTTTTTGAGCATATCGCGTACTGCGGCACGTATTGCGGCGCTTCGGCTCGGGTACATCCCTGACCTTACTAATTCGTCGAGCCCGGACAGGTATGCCTCTGGAAGTAGAACAGTGACTAGCTTCATTTCAGTTTCACCAAACAAACATGTTATGTTACTAATATGTTGCAGTATCCTTAATAGGGTTTACCTCATAAAAATCAGCTTCAAAAAAAGGGTTTGTTTGCCGAAAAAAGCAGGATTTAGTTTTTGTTTATTTTTGATTTTGGTTTAGCACGCATGAACACGGCAAACAATCCAACTGCAACAAACATTGCAATTAAACTGGTTGTTGCGTCAAAACCAAATTCGGGAACAGTTGACACATCAATTATTTGTATCGAGTCCACAATGTCAATGGCTGCGTCAAAGATTCCATTTTGGTTTACGTCTATGATTATGTCGTAGTTTCCAGAAGTGGTTGGTTGGTCCCAAACAGTTATTGACTGTGTTCCTGTTTCGCTGTTCAGGGTCACTATTTCAACGCCGTCGGATGAAACGTCTGTTAACACATCGCCGTCGTTCCATGTTGGTTTGTCTGTTACTAGATACAACGAGACAGTTTGACTAGTAGCAGGAAGAGTTACGCAAACGCTGTTTCCCAAATTAAAGGTAGTTTTAACATTGCCCAGATTATCAGAACACCAAACATTACCCAAAAGAACAGGAACAGAATCTACAGTGAATGTTGCTTGGTAGTCAATGTCATGATAGTAGAATTTTTGGTTATTCGCAGAATCCTTAACCAAAACATAATCAACAAACCACGTACCAGCCTCAGCAAAACTAGAAAGCACAACATCAACTTCCCACAAACCAGAAGACACATTCAAACTAGGATAAGCAACCATCCCCTGACTCTCAGACTCACTCTTCAAACTAACAATCAAGGAACTAACACCAGACAAATCATCAGTAACATCAACAAAAACCCTAACAACATCACCACCAACAACAGTCGAAGGCAAAACCCAAACAGCATCCAAAACAGGTGGAGTAGTATCTTGGTTTGAGGTAACGGTGAAGTCTACGAC
>JAOZIC010000108.1 GCA_026014605.1 Candidatus Bathyarchaeota archaeon | reverse complement strand
TATTCAACTTTTCCAAGTGCAACCGAAGATGTGCCTGTTGTAAGTGAGTCGTCAGGCGGTTTGAACATGGAACTTTTGGCAGAAGTTGAGCCTGACTTGATAATTGCTGATGTCCGAATTGACAACGAAACCCGCGCAGAAATTGAAGAAGTTCTTGGAATACCCGTGATTATTGATAATCCTTCCCAATCTGACCGCGTGGAGCCTTTGATAACTTATCTTGGTACCATGTTGGATGCCGAAGAAACAGCATCAGAACTACTTGAGTTCATTAACCACTACCTTGACCTTGTCGAAGATCGTGTGTCTGCTCTTGATGATAGTGAAAAACCTTTGGTCTACTACGAGTGGGTACGCGCATGGTTTAGTTGCTCTTCAGCGAGTTTGCCTCATCAGATGTTAACTGATGCAGGTGGACTAAATCTTGCAGCAGACGAAGAAAGCACTTACCCAACTTTAAGTCCAGAATATGTTCTTGAACAAAATCCTGATGTTGTCATACGTGTGATGACCAGCACTACGCATAACGTGTCAGACTTTGAAATTATGCGCGCAGAGTTGATGAACCGAACAGGTTTGACAGAAACAACCGCTGTCCAAACTGGTGCAGTCTTTGTAATGGATGGTGCCTTTAGAACTGGTATCAGAAACCATCTGGGGTTGCTAACATTAGCTAAATGTTTCCATCCAGACCTGTTTGAAGACATCGACATCACTGAAGTACACACTGCGTTGCTTGAGATTTTCTTCGGAGTAACACCTGAAGGTGTTTACATCCATCCATACGAAGCAACTGAACCCGAAACTGAACCTGAACCAACAACCGTTACTGTGGTCGACAAGACTGGAGCCTCTATTGAACTCCAACTTCCACTAGAAAGAATCGTCAACATCGCTCCAGGAGCAGTAGAACTAATCTGTGCATTAGGACACGAAGACAAAATAGTTGGGCGCGATACTTACTCTACTTTCCCACCATCCGTTGAAAGCATACCTGTTGTTGGAGATTCTTCGTTTAGTCCTAATCTTGAACTGATAATTGAGTTAGACCCTGACTTGGTTATCGCAGACGAAGGCCTAAGTGAAGAACACCGCGAGATGCTTGATGCTGCAGGTATACCCGTGTTGATCGAGATGTTCATGGAACCACGACTAACCGCTTGTATGAACAACTTGGGAACAATCTTGAATGCAAAACAAAAAGCAGGCGAACTCATTGAATTCTACGAAACCTACGAGTACCTAGTAACCGAACGTCTAAGTGACTTGGATGAAAGCGAAAAGCCTTCAGTTTATTTCGAATGGTACATGCCTTGGTACAGCACACAACCCGATGGTTCGTGGCGTGAACTAATAACTACTGCAGGCGGAATCGACATAATTGCTGGAGGTTCAGTTGCTGGACCAGAAGTAACCGCAGAATACGTTACAGAACAAAACCCTGACATCATCGTCAGAATGCTAACCAGACTCGACGGCGAAGACCTTGCAGCATTCCAAACATTAACCGATGAACTGCTAACCCGCAACGCACTAAGTGGCACAACAGCTGTAGAAAACCAAGATGTGTATGCAATCAAAAACACTGTCTTAGTACTACGACGACCAATAGGTCTATTGTATTTGGCAAAATGGTTCCACCCAACACTGTTTGCAGACATCGACCCAAGTGCAGTTCACGAAGAGATGATTGACAAATTCTTTGGTTTACCCTTAGAAGGCGAGTATGCTTATCCTGAAATCGTTACCGTAGAAGATGGAGCAGGAAACGTTCTGACAATAAAACAGCCAGTAGAACGAATCGTCACAATAAACTCTGGTCTAACAGAAATCCTATACGCATTAGGATGCGAAGACCGCATTGTCGGACGAGACGAATCCTCTACTCTGCCGCCAGCAGCTTTAGACATACTCGTAGTTGCCGACAACTCGTATGTGCCTAATGTTGAAATGATACTGGAACTCGAACCTGATCTATTGTTTGCAGATTCAATGCTTCCATACAACACCGAGCTTTACGAACAAATCCAATCTGCAGGTATAATGATCTTCATTTCTGACCCCTCTGACCCAGAACCCGCACAACACGCAGAAGATACTGTCATCGACTTTTCCGCCAAACTGGTAACTACTATTGCATCTATAGTTGGAGCACAAGAAACAGCCGAAGAATACGTCACTTATGTGCAGTCCTACAACGACCTAGTTAAAGAACGTCTGGAAACCATAACTGAAGAAGACCGACCCAAAGTGCTTCTTGAATGGTATGCTCCTTACAACACATTTGTTACGCCTGGATTAGACCAAGCTGGTGGAATCAACATTGCAGAAAACCAAACAGAGTATGCACCAGTGTTAAGCGCCGAGTTTGTAATCGAACAAGACCCTGACATAATAATTCGTGCAATCAGCAGTTACGAACACCTAGAATCAGACTTTGTTGCAATGCGCGACGAAATAATGAGCAGACCTGAACTAAGTGAAGTCACCGCAGTCCAAACTGGGCAAGTCTACATCTACGATTGGGCATCACGTGGCGGAATCCGTTGTGTTGTCGGTTATCTATACTGGGCAAAATGGTGCCAGCCTGATCTCTTTGACGACATCGATCCTGTTGCCATCAACTCTGAGATCGACCAAATGTTCTTTGGAACCACTATACCTGGAGTGTATGCGTATCCATGAGTACCGCAGATGAACTGAAAAAACTTTACACCAAAGGCAAGAGCCGAAAGGTTCTTGTCATTCTCTCTATTTTTTTAGCATTGCTTGTTATTGCTGTAGTTTCTGTCAGCCTTGGTGCTGGTTCGCCTCGGTTTAATGAGGCAATGAATGTTATTTTTAGCAAAATTTTTCCATCTCTTAATTTTGACCCTGAAATAAAAACAACTCAAATTATTATTTTAGACCTAAGGCTTCCTCGTATCTGTCTTTCCATAATTGCAGGCGCTGGGCTTGCAGCTTCAGGAGCCGTAATGCAAGGTGTTTTACGGAACCCACTAGTTTCTTCGTACATTTTAGGAATTTCATCAGCAGCGGGTTTTGGCGCTGCATTGTCAATAGTTTTTGGAGTGGGTGTTCTAGCCCAGTTTACTAATTATGTTACAGTCATTAACGCCTTCTTTTTCAGTTTCTTGGCAATGTTACTAGTTTTAGGCATCGCCCGTATACGAGGAATAACCTCTGAAACAGTGATTTTGGCGGGTGTGGCTGTTGGTTTCCTGTTTTCAGCCCTGTTGTCTATGATTCAGTTTGTTGCCCCTGAAAATGAAGCAGTTCGAGCAATAGTTTTTTGGTTGCTTGGTTCGTTCCAAAAAGCGAAATGGGAAAGCGTTCTAATCACTGTTCCCATTGTTCTGTTTTCCATCCTGTTGATGCTGAGGCAGTCATGGGACCTTAACGTAATGAGTTTAGGCGAAGATGTTGCAACTAGCCTTGGAGTTAACTCTAAACGTGTCCTCCTAGTTTCCATGGTGCTGGGCACTCTGGCAACATCTACAATAATCGCTTTCACTGGAATAATCGGTTTCATCTGCTTGATTTCTCCACATCTGGCAAGGATGTTAATCGGAAGCGACCACAGATTCCTTTTACCTTGTTGCACAGTTATCGGCGCTTGTTTACTTTTGTCAGCTGATACTGTAGCAAGGACAGTAATGCCACCCGTGGAGTTTCCTGTTGGAATTATAACTTCACTGCTTGGTGTCCCGTTCTTTATTTATATACTATTAAGTAGAAGGAGGCAAAGTTGGGGTTGAAACTACAAATAAACGATTTGTCGTTTAGCTACAATGGACATGCAGCCTTAGAAGGTGTAGGCTTTGAATTAGGTGCCGGCGAAGTCTTGGGCATAGTCGGTCCAAACGGTTCAGGCAAAAGCACTCTTCTAAAGTGTATGAACAGAATCTTGAAAACCAAACAAAACTCAATACTCATTGATGGAACAGACATCAGAGCAATAGAACTCAAAAAACTAGCCCGGTTGATGGGCTATGTTCCTCAGAGTTCTAAGAATGTTTTTCCATTCACTGTTTTTGATGTAGTGTTAATGGGTAGACGACCATATGTACAATGGAGTTTAGGTGAAACCGACAAACAAGTAGTTGCAGAAATCTTGGATTA
>JAOZIC010000219.1 GCA_026014605.1 Candidatus Bathyarchaeota archaeon | reverse complement strand
ATAACAGAAGTATGTTGAAAACTACCTTTTTTCAGAAAAACATAGAAACAACACAGATTGAGTTCTTAAATAGGGTTGATAGTCACTCAAAAACTACGCGGACATCTTTGTCGGACAATTCAGACACAATTTTTTCAAGTTTTGTTTTGTATTCCTCTACACGCGCCCTTGCATCTTTGAGGTCCTTTTCGAACCGTAGGTCCCTGTTTTCTAGCGCCTTCTTTTTTCGCTGTAAATCTTTTAATTCTTCTTGTAACTCGGCACGTTTGTCTATTGTTTCACTGATTGCTCCTGATGTTGCCAAAGCGTTTTTTCTGCTTAGTGCATCGCGGCAACTTTGTTGAAGAGAAACCAAGTTTGTTCCGTTCAAAATGGAATCAATTTGTTCCTGCGCCTTTCGTAGCCGACTTGATTTTAGCTTCACTTTTTTGTTGTCTAATGCAGAAGTCATTTTCTGGACAACTGTTTTAAGAAGTGGGTATCCGTCCTTTTCTGTTGCCAAGGCTTTGAATGGGTCTGTTAGGTATTCGTCAAGTTTTTGATTTGCGTCGGGCGTGAGACTGTACCCCGGACCGCTGATTAATGTTTGAAATTTCAAGAGCGGTTTTTGTATATGTCGTAGTTCATGTCTTACTTTCTCTGTTAAATGCCCAATTTCTTTGTTTAGCTGAGCTAATTCAATAACTTCATCCTTAGTTTGGATTGACTCAAGACTCTGCTGAACATCTATAATGCTTTTTTCCAGAGACTTCTTTTGTTCTTTGCGCGTTTCCTTTGAGGTTTGAACTTCCTTTAGCTGCGCCAACGCTATATGCAGTTCTTCTATTCTGGACGAAATGTTTTCAGCGTCATCTGCTTTCACGTACTCTTTTGTCACAAACTCTGCAAAATTCTTGTACGAATCCTCTGCACGTTTTAGTGAAACCTCAAATCTTCTACGAGTTAATATAAAATAAGGAGATATAGCTCGGAACCATTTTGCTCGCTCGATACTGATTGTTTGTAACGTTTTTCCGATTTGCTCAGATGTCTGTTTTAGGATTTTTCCGCTAATATCGTCGGGCAGTTTGATTTCTTCAATTAAACCCGCAAAATTATCCGCGAGTTTGTGCAACGCTTTTGCACGTCGATAGGTTTTACGACTGCCTTTTGCGATTTCTTTATCTGCATCGTCAAGAAGTTTTTCGCAACCATCTAGCAACTCTTCAAGTTTGCTTTTTAGGTCTGCAAGATGTCTTTTTGCACTTTTTCTGAGAGGGTCAACTATGGGAGTAGACTGTTTATCTGTCCATTCTTTGATGGAATCTATGGGTATCTCAAGAGTTTCAGGCATAACCCTTGCTCCGCGCTGTATTGTAACGTTGAAATTTGTACTTTAAAATCTTTTGTGAAAAAGACCGAAACACTACCAAATATTGAGTAGTTACTCTTAAATAAGTTGAAAAAAGAGATATCCACAACCGGAGAAACCCGAAAATGAACCTTGATAGACCAACAATAAAAATCGCAGGAGCAGCAATCCTTGCACCACTAACAATCTTACTACAAAGTTTACCCCCAATTTTCATTACACCTTGGATGCTACGAGTAGACCTTGTAGCAATTCCGTGGATGATCTGTTGGATACTCTTCGGACTAAAACCCGCCCTTCTAAGCCTAATCATCAGTGCCCCACTCGTAGGTTTTGTTGGGCCCTTCGCCGGAGGCGCAATCGGCGCAATTATGAAACCCTTAGCATCCGTGTGGATGTTTCTGATACCTGCCATATTTGCATGGAAAATTGGAGGAACAAAAAAACTCCTAGAAAACAAACGTTTGTTTATAGTAGCAGGCATTTTGGCACTTGCTGTCAGAGCAGCCGTGACTATATGTGTTAATTTCTATTTTGCTCTACCAGTTTTCTACGGCATGACACCTGACATAATAATTGGAATGTTCTCAGACACGGCTAACATCAGCTTTTTTGGTAATTGGTTAGGGGTTCTTGGTTTAGGTGCATTTGTTGCTGAAGTAGCAATCTGGAACACAATACAAGGAATAATCGATTTAGTTGCCACAACGATATTTGCCCTAGTGATATTTCAGAGAATTCCATCATTAGCAACTGACAAAAAGAGCACCTAATTTTAGGGTCTCTTTTTCCAAAACCCTTTATTGATTCTTGCCACGTGGTACTATTTGGTGCTTATTTGAAGCTAGTAATTGCCATAACAGGAGCCAGTGGCGTAGTCTACGGCAAACGGTTACTCGAAATATTGCACGACAAAAATATAGAAACACATCTGGTTCTTAGCCAAGCCGCAGAAAAAATCATCAAACACGAACTCGGCACAAACAAAAAAACGTTCGAACAACTAGCCGACCACGTATACGCCATAGATGACTGGAGTTGCCCAATTGTAAGTGGCTCATTCAAAACAGACGCAATGATAATCGTACCCTGCAGCATGAAAACATTGTCCGGAATAGCAAATGGGTTTGCCGAAAACGTGATTCTAAGAACCGCAGATGTAATGCTCAAAGAAAAAAGAAAGCTAATCCTTGTGCCCCGAGAAACTCCACTGAATACGATTCACCTAAAAAACATGTATGAGCTCTCAAAGCTGGGTGTAATAATTGCTCCTGCTATGCCTGCGTTTTACCATAAACCAGAAACCGTTGACGATTTAACAGATTTTGTTGTAGGAAAAATATTGGACATACTAGATATAGAAAACAAACTCTACAAAAGGTGGCAAAAAACCCAAAAATAAAAAATTGGGTTAAGATTGAAGCTTTATTGACTTCTTGAAAACTTCCACGTTAATTTTTCCAGCTTGGAACGTCTTTCCAGACGCAGCGTTGTTAATCACAAACATTGCGGGAGCAAACAATCCGGGGTCAATCTTGTAGAAGTCATAGTCTGCTTCTTTGAATATCTCCATAAACGGTTTTCCATAACCCTTAGACGCCGAAGCAGGAGCCTTTTTGAGAATCTCTCGGATTTCGTCGTCATCGCCGTTAACTGTGAAATACACTGTACCCATGTAAATCACTGCATCATTTGTTCGCCCCATCGCCTGAGCCAACTTCGGGTGAACAGGAGCAACAGGAGCAAAACCGCAACCATGTGTAACCGTTTTGGGGTCTAAACCAAGCTCGGAAAGTTTGTGCAAACCGGTTTCCACGATTCTGCCAGAAATCTGAATTGAACCAGCAACACATGACGTAGGAACCAAAACCAAAACAAGGTTCTCTGGTTTAATGTTGCAGCCTTCACAGATTTTGGTTATAGCTTCTTGTGGTGGCTCTTTAGAGGTTTCAAGAACCAAAACAGCAACATCAGAAGCGTCTTCGTAGTCGATTTTTTCGTAAATCTCTTTAGGCTTCAAAGAAAGAGCACGCGCAGGACCAGAACCCATAGCAGTATATTTTTCTGCTTTGATTTGCCAACCTGCAAACTGTGCACCTAACGTAGAAACACCCGGAAAATCAGTTTGAACAAATACCGAAGGAAGCTGCAAATCCTCGTAATGTTTAAAATCAATTGTGGCTGTGCCAAGACCGCCAAGACAGATTTCAGTAACAATTTTTCCCGCAGCGTAACCGCCTTTTGCTTCAATTCCAGCATCGATAACTGTGGTGCCTGACGCCAATTTCTTGTATGTAACACCATACTCATCGGCGTTGTCACACAATTTTTTGGCAAGACTGTATGCAAGTTTGTTAACACTTAACTTAGTTGTTGGCAAACTATTTTTCCTCTCACAGATTTTAGTCTTCCAAGTATTTATCATACATATTAAGGTATGGATTGTGTGGCTTAGAAACAAATAATTTTCCATTACCCCTATCCACAATGTCACCTACACTTCAAGAGGTGCTACTTCAAGTGGTTAATCTGTTAGTCTTGTTTGCTCTTTTGTTGAAAACAAATTTGAAAGTCTAACACCAATCAAACGAATCTTTTGTTCTGAACGTAAATAGTCCTGAATCAGGTTCAGCGCACTTTTTTGTATGTCTTTTGTTCTATCTGTGTAGAATGACAAAGTTTCTCCATGTGTGTGAGTTTCAAAGTTTTCGTATCTCACTTTAACTGTAATCGTTTTAAACGTAAACTCAGATGCAACAAGTTCTTGACTCAAATCTTCA
>JAOZIC010000101.1 GCA_026014605.1 Candidatus Bathyarchaeota archaeon | reverse complement strand
TTGATGCTAAGTTTTCCTTTATACTCCATCATCAAGTCGTAGATTCGGTTCATTACAACTTCATATTGTTGTGGAGTAGGAGCTAATTCAAGATGTTCCTGTGCTCTGCCAACAGGAATATAGTTGTGATAAACCACACGAGTTGCATTAAATTTGTGTCCTAACTCCGCGATGTGGTCAACTTCATAGACATTACGCCGGTTAAGGGTAGTTACAATGCAGTCGAAAATGTTGCCGTTGGACAAGTTTTCCATAGCTCGAAGAGCCGTTGCATAAGAGCCCTTTCCGCGGGTAAGGTCGTTGGTTTCTTCTTTGCCGTCTAGGCTGACGGCGGTCATAACCTCGTATTTGATTAATTTTTCTAGGATGTCACCTTTAACAAAAAAGCCGTTTGTTATCAGGCTCACGTTCATTCCAAGGTCTTTTGCATGTGCAATTATTTCGAAAATATCGTCTCTGACCAGCGGTTCTCCACCGCTGAGGCCGAACCATTTTGCGCCCATTTCGTGCAGTTCATCGACGATGCGCATTCCGCCTTTGGTGTCGATTTCGTTAATTGGGTAAGGGTTTGAGGCAAAGCTACAATAAGTGCAGTTATAGTTGCATGCCCGTGTACAACGCCAAGTCATCATGTATAAAAGGGGTCTCCTCACGGTTGTTTGCATGGCTAGTGACCATCCGGATTGTTTTAGAAACTTAAAGATTGTATTTAATCTTTTTCCTTTTAACAGAATATTGCAGTTTTTTCCCCAGAAAACTTGAAAAACCCAGTGTACAAGGTTTCTTTGCGTGTTTTAGGCAAGGTTTGTTAACATCAGTCAGGTGTTACGAACATTCTTGTTTCAAAATATTATCATTTGATAGCAAAAACAACTTTTGAAAAACTTGGACACAAAATTTGAGCATCAACCAAATACAAAATCAGGTCACGGTCCCATTCCAAAAAATGAGCTTGTCATACTGACTGAAGTTGTCGTAGTATTTTGGGTCGTCATAAATAATATCCAAGCCGATGTGATAGGTGTGCAAAAGATAGTTAACGTCTGTACCAATTTTTGTTGACAGTTCATCCAACCAAAAACCCCAAACTTTGTCTTCGTCTCCACGAAAACCCCAACCATAATCTTTAGGAAGAACATAACCAACCTGAGCAAAATCAGATTTGCCACTTCGAGGATTAGCTTTCACATAACTCCAAAACCGTTCAAGAGCATCAAAATGTTCCTCGGTAAGAGTCCCATAAGGCGTGATTTTTTCTTGCGCATAATTGAAAACAATCACATATTTTGCCCCACCCATGTAAGCATAAAGCAAATCATTGTAGAGTTCATCTGCAGACTCCAAATACGGTGCATTCCAATACGTCCAAGTAACAATAACACCCCAATCTTTGTCATGCATTTTTGCTGCGCCCCTGTTGAGTGCAATACTTAGAAGTCTGCTGTGGTTCCACCCAAACTCGGACAAAACCACATCAAACCGAGTTTCATAATCAAACCAGTAAAGAGCATAATCCCCAGTGAACAACGGCAAATCGCCAGAATTCAATTCATCATCAGTGTACACTCTCAGACTTTCATCCAAAATTTCTACGTATTTGGTTGCAGCATCGGTATAGTTATCCGCAGATTCCACAAACCGGTACTCATTGTTATCCACTTGACGTCCACCAGATTCATCAAAAAGATAAATCCCCAAAAAACGGTCACCCCACCGACGTTTAGCGTCAGCAATCCATTCAGATTGATCTATCTCATTGTTGGGTGCTGGATGTTTGTAAACAATAAAATATAATCCGTTATCGTAAACATACTGGCAAACATCATCAAGTTTTGTGCGATTAAAAGCAATCCCTGAACTTCCTATACCAAAAAGGTTCGTGTAAGATTTGACTTTATCAACTAGTACCTTGATGTCTTCAACATCGTCATAAGCTGTATCAACCCCCACAAAAAAGTCAGGCTCCGAATCGCCAGAATTTGGGTGTTGAATGACCCAAAATAGAGGGATAAAGAGCAAAGAAACAAAAAATACAGCCAAAATCAGCCTGTTTTTCATTTTTTTAGAGTCCAACTCGCGTTCAACAGTGATGTAAACCCATAGTATGGGTGTGTCCAAAAGCTTAAATATTTAAGTCTAAAAAACTAGCCCACACAAACATAAAGAGGAAACTAAAAAATGGGAATACAAAAGAATGTTAAAAGCCCAATGACAAAAGATTTGCTAATGACGTACACGTTTTATGCACTGTTCTTTATCGCATTCTTATCTTACTTCATATTTGGACTTCAATCACTCGCAGTTTCATTAATTTGTGTAGGAGTCGCAATACTTTGTGACCTCCTACTAGCCAAAGTAACTGGGCAAGGCAATCGACCGTCTGCAGCTGTGTTCGGCCTAATCGTAGCAATGTCTTACTCGTTAGGTCTGCCAGAAATGATGGCAATGGAACAAATTCCAACATTGGCAGGCGGACTTGAACAATACTTGTATCCAGCGCTGATTACAGCAGTTGGTCTTATTGTTTTCAAGAGAATTGCAGGCAAAGCAGGCCGAAAATATGTAAACCCAGCAGCAATCGCAAAACTGCTTGTTCTTGGTTTACTGTTCATGCCCATAACATCTGCGCTTTCAGGATATTCAGCACTATTACCCAACGACCACACTAACTCAATAAACCTGCAAAACCCACTAACTCCTGATGCATTTGGTGGACCAGATTTCTACCCAATGGACACAGCAGTTTTTGGATCCACTTTGCTGACATGCTACTCAAATCACGGCATGGACCCATACAAAATGGGTACATACGAAAACCCTCTACCAGACGTTCTATTTACTATGCTATTTGCAAAATTCCACGGCTGGATCGGCGGCTTTTCAAGCTTAGTAGTAATCGTCGTAGGAATTGCATTGTTCTTACTTGCTCGCGGATACATTAAATGGCGAATAACCGTATCATTCCTAGTAACAACCGCAATAGTCGCTGCAGTAATGGGCGTTGTTTACGGTGGAGACATACTTCTTAGAGTGATATTCCACGTCTTCATGGGAAGCTCGATATTCATGGCTTTCTTCATGGCAACAGACCCAGCGACAACACCATTAACAAAAATGGGCCAGAACATATTCGGCGTAGGCTTAGCAGTACTTACAGTAATCATCCAAACATACACTGGCTTCCTAGGCGCATCAATCCTTGCACTAGTAATCATGAACGTAACATGCCCAATACTTGACCGTGTTGGAGTTCCAAAACCAACAGAAGAACGAAAGAAAATAAAACTCGCAAAAGCTCAAAAATTCGAAAGCGCCGCAGTAACTGACTGTATCCGATGTGGAAAATGTATGACAGTCTGCTGCAAGAACCTGCCAGTAATATTGATCAAAGAAGCTATCGACAAAGGCGATTGGGCAAAAGCCGAAAAATTAGGCGTTGCTTACTGTGACAACTGTGGTCACTGCTCGTTTGTTTGTCCAGCAAGAATCGATTTGAAGAACATAATCGTTTCTGCCAGAGACAAAATAAAAAAGCAATAAAAAATTTCCCACATTAACGTGTGCGCAATTTTTCGCGCACACCAATTATTTTTATTTCAAACAATCTTTGCGTTACAATTTTCAACAAGGTTGAATGACTGGCTGCTTTTCAGAAGCTGCAGAAGTTAAATTTTTGGTAATTGTTCCATTCATTTACATGTAGCTAAAAAGTATGTTTACAATAGTTTTTAAAAAAATATAAATGAATTACACAAACACATCTGCAAAGTTAACCAAACACAAAATATAAATGGAGAACAACTATAAAACAGACAAGTAAGGAGTTAAAAAAATTGTCAGACTGGAAGGACTGGAAACGAAATGACATAGTCTTTGGACTGATATTGCCACTCGTAATAGCGTTCCTAATTATCATTTTCCCAACACAACTTAGAGCAATTCTAGCGGATCTTGACCCCAGCGGTGGCCTAACAGCAATTCTAGTAGACGGTCTTGGCGAAGCACTGTTGACAGTCGCTGTACCACTGTTCCTTGGTTTACTTTGGAACCAATGGGCTGGTGGCGCTGCAGGATTCTTACTAGGTAGCATATATGCACTGTACGTAAACGACGCCTACGCTGCATTCCAAATGATAGACATGAACATAATGATGGTCGCTGA
>JAOZIC010000052.1 GCA_026014605.1 Candidatus Bathyarchaeota archaeon | reverse complement strand
TTGAAGACGTTTTTGTTGAGTTAACCGGACAAAAAGTGAGTGAGGGCTAAAAAAAATGAGCATGTTACAAGACATATACTCTGTATTATGGGTGGACCTACGGGTCCTTAGACGCCAATGGATTCGTACCCTTTTAACCAGCCTTGTTAACCCAGTTTTGTACCTTGTGGCATTCGGCTTTGGGTTAGGGCAAGGAATAACATTTGACGGCTACAGTTACCTAGAATTCGTTATCCCCGGAATAATTGCCTTAACCTCCATGTCCATTAGCTTCAGCGGTGTCGGACAAAAACTAAACGTTGACCGCCTGTTCTTCCGTTCCTTTGACGAATGCCTAATGGCCCCCATCAGCCCTTACTCATTGATTATTGGAAAAGCCCTAATCGGAGTAGTACGCGGTTTATTCAGTTCAGTTGCTTTTCTGATAATGGGATTTGCTGTCTCGCCTACGTTGAACATCAGTTTGCTTTTCGTAATTGTTTTAGTGCTTTCCTGCTTTGTTTTCTCATTTTTTGGTGTGTTTGTCTCGTTTTTGGCAAAATCCCACCAAGACATGGGCACCGTCAGCAGTTTAGTACTCTTGCCAATGACTTTTCTGAGTGGAACATTCTTTTCGTTAAGCCAAATACCTGAAGTGCTACAAATTGCCCTGTATTGTCTGCCACTAACTCATTCAAGTCAGTGTCTGCGTGCAGCAACGTTAGGTCAGCCTTTTCCTTGGTTTTCCTTGTTGGCTCTAATTGTGTTTGGTTTACTGTTTTTCGCGGGTTCTATGATTGCGCTAAAGCGGTCGAGTGTCTAAGAGAAACTGTTCGCCCCTTCTTTTTTTGTTTCCAATTCTTTGACTATATGGTGTAGCCTCTGGGCGTAACCATTTTACCGTTAACCACTTTTGTTGTCGAGTTGCCAACAATCAGAATGGTCAACATGTCAATTTCATGAGTTCGCATTTCTTCAAGGGATATAATCTTTGACTCCTGTTGCTGCCTGTTGGCGTTTTTCACTATACCCACAACCGTTTTCGGGTCCAAATACTCAAGCAAGATTCTGTGAGCTTTAGCTAACGGCTCTTTTCGTCCCTTACTCTGAGGATTATACAAAACAATCACAAAATCTGACTGCGCAGCCGCCCTAAGTCTTTTTTCAATCAAACTCCAAGGGGTCAGAATGTCACTTAAACTGATTACCGCGAAATCTCCCACCAGAGGCGCCCCCAACGCTGAAGCCGCTGCAGTAGCCGCAGTAACCCCTGAAACAACCTCTATAGGAACATCTGCGTTTTCGTGGGCAGCAACTTCGAGAACGACTCCTGCCATGCCGTAAACTCCTGCGTCGCCGCTGCTGATTACTGCTACTTGTTTGTTTTCTAACGCTTTTGTTACCGCGGCTTTGGCTCGGTCGACTTCTTGTCCCATGTTGCCGCTGAGCACTTCAACTTTGTTTTTGATGATTGGCTGGATTAGTTTCACGTACGTTTTGTAGCCTACGATAACGTCGGCGTTTTCAATTTCCTGTTTGGCTTTTAGTGTCATGTGTTCAATGGCGCCGGGTCCAATGCCTACTACGGTTATTCGCCCTTTGCTATTGCCACTGTTACGCCTTTTGCTTTGGTTTTTTTCAGTAGTAGCCGCGGGTTTTTTCCTGCAACTATCAATGCTGCTTGTTCGCATACTCCTCCAACTCCAATTTTTTGTTTAACAATTTCTGAATCAACAGAAAGGTCAGGGTGCTTGAACGCCCCCAACTCCTCTAATGAAATGAACTCTATGTTTAGTCCCAGTTTTTTGGCTGCATTACGCACACTTTGAGAATCCTTCTTTATCTCAACCGTAGCCAAGCGGTCAACTCGATGCAACGAAATTTTTACCTGTTCTAGTGCACGGTTTACTAGTTCAACAATATCATCTTCATTGACAACTTTTCGGCAACCAATTCCAACCGCTACAGTCTGAGGCTTGAGAACTGTAACAGGTTTTGTTAGCTTTTCCTGTGGGACTTTTTCCTTTGCGATTATTACGCCAGCATCAAAACTGTTTACAGCATCCAAAGCCTGTTCAACGGTATCAACGGTTTTTGTTTCGTAGTCTGAGAAGTTATCCAATGTTATTTTGGTGTTTCCAACCAGAACTATTGACAGCCGTTTTTCGTCAACTAACGCAGAGTTAACAGCAACTAAACTTTCAGGATTAACTATTCGGCAATGGTGTTGTCTAGCCAGTTCATCAACGCTTAACTTTCCTAAGACATCGGATGCGGTGGTGACAACAGAAACTGCGCCAATCCCTTTTGCAACTATTTTTGTTAGTTCGTTGGCTCCGCCGTAGTGTCCAGATAGCAGGCTAACTGTGAATCGTCCAGAAACGTCAACGCATACAACTGCGGGGTCTGCTAGTTTGCTTTTCAGTAATGGCGCAACGGTTCTCACAACAATTCCTGTAGCCATAACTGCCACTATTGCATCTTTTTTAGCGAAAACTTCTTTGACGGTTTGCCCTAATTTGTTTTCTAATACAGTCACATCTTTGTTGGCATACTTTTCTGGCACAAACAGTTCACAGTTTATGTTGTTTGCTTCTAGTACATTCTTGATTTTGGTTGCTGTTTCCTGTCCTTGCCTTGTAATGGCGAAAACTGCAACACCTCTAGGAAACATCGTCTTCGCCTTTACGGTAACCATGAGTAAATTTGGGGTCATACAGCTTCGAAAAATCGTAAGCTTTTGGGTTTAGCACCTCTCCAACAAAAATCAAAGCAGTTCTAGTAATCCCTGCGTCTTTAACTTTCTGAACAATATCTTCGATGGTGCCCCTCACTATCTTTTGTTCTTTCCACGTGGCTCTGTAAACAACAGAAACAGGAGTATCCTTCGAACGACCACTTAACTCAAGTTCCTTTATGACCTTTTCAACATGCTGAATGCCAAGAAAGATAACCATGGTTGTTCCATGTTTTGCTAACTCTCGAATCCTTTCTGGCTCAGGAACAGGAGTCCTGCCCTCGGGTCTGGTAATTATCACGCTCTGGGAAACGTTGGGAAGCGTTAACTCTCGTCTAAGCGCCGCAGCCCCGCCCTGCAGACAGCTTACACCTGGAATCACTTCGTATTCTATGCCCTGTGTGTCCAGAAAATCCATCTGCTCTGTAATGGCACCAAAGAAACTGGGGTCGCCGTCATGCACTCTTGCAACAAACTTTCCTTGGTTAACCCCATCAACCATCACCTTGAGTACATCTTTTAGACTCATTTTTGCGCTGTCGTATAGTTCGGCGTCTGGTTTGGCATACTGGAGTATCTGGGGATTCAGAAGAGAACCCGCATAGATTACAACATCCGCTTTTTCGAGGTTCCGTTTCCCTTTCAGGGTAATTAATTCGGGGTCGCCTGGACCCGCGCCGATAATAACAACTTTTTTCACTTTAGATTCTCCTTATTTTCTTGTTTAATCATGGAAATCGAAAAATAGTCATCATGAATATCCCAACCCTGCACGTCGCCTAATTTTCCAACCATTACATCTTGTTGCGGAAGTGTACAGCGTCTAACTATGGTAACTGTAGAATTTTTAGTAAAACCAGATTTTTCCAGAACTGGAACTAGACTCTTGAGTTGCTTTGCTCCCTTCATGAAAACAAGGCTGCTTGCGTGTTTAGCAATCTCAGAAATTTTTTCCTCGGCAACGCCAGAAGTTAAAACTGCGACAACTTCGTTTTTTTCTGCAAGAGGTATCTTGGAAACCGCTGCGCAGGCAGTCAAAGAAGTTACGCCCGGTATTATCTGCAACTCTACTTCTGGGTGTTCTTGTTGCATTTTTTTGCAAAGATAAATAAACGTGCTATAGAACATGGGGTCGCCTAATGTGATGAAGGCGATAGTTTTGCCTTTTTTTGCTTCACCTGCAACAATGTGGGCGTTTTCACACCATAACCTTTCCAGTTCATCTTTGTCGTTGGTCATAGGAAAGACGAGTTCAAGAACTTCTGGAGCATTTTTTCGTTCCTTTAAAACGTCATTAACTATGGACAAAGCAAGACTTGGCTTGTTTTCATGAGCTTTTGGAATGCTTATCACGTCTGCTGTTTTCAAAACTTTTGCAGCCTTTACAGTAATCAGTTCTGGGTCGCCAGGACCAACACCGACTCCAACGAATTTGCCTACCACTTTTTTCA
>JAOZIC010000035.1 GCA_026014605.1 Candidatus Bathyarchaeota archaeon | reverse complement strand
TTAGTAGTGAGATGATGAGTGTTGAGTAGATTTTCTTGTTTATTTGCATTTTTTATTTTTCTCCTTTTTATTAATGGGGGCGGTCGCCGATAATATCGGCTAATCGCCTTCCAACCTGTTTTGGTTCGTAGAACCGGTATTTAAGATTAATGTAGACATTTTCTGACCGTACACACCAAATGTATACATTTTCTGGAAATGTGCACAAATCTAGCATAAAAATCACGCATTTGAAGACAATTTTACTAAAAATATGGTTTTTTGTAATAATAAATCAGATATTTTCAGCCAGTCATGTATCGTATGATACAATATATGTGAAAAATGCACATGTGTAGTACCCAACTACAAGAACAAACAAGTAAATATTGAATATGAAATCACACTATAATAGACAGGTTTGTTAAAGTACACAGAATTCATATTTTAAAATCTAACAATACCATGCCTTTGAGCGCATCACGTTTCTGTGTAGAGTAACCAAAACTGTGCATAGCACCTTCAATAAAGCGGGCGAGCAATTCCGTAGCCGCACCAGTAAGCAAATTTGAGATACACCTAAATTTCACATTGTTTTGGGTGCGTTTGACTTCAACTTCACTCAGGTCCCAGCGAGTGGCTTTAAGAAATTTTTTGAATGCACAGACGGGGTCTTCAAATTTTTCTTTTAGATATTTTCCGTGCCAGATTCCACTTTCGTACCATTTTTCTGGAAGCATGTCTTCGTTGGTTTTGCAGTCGTTATCGTTGAGGTAAGTTAAAACATCCAAAGGAACAAACGCACCACCTAGGTTTCGTTGGGCTTGCATTATTTCCAAATATTCTGCGGCTTCTTTTGGGCTGTAGCCCAAACGGTTTGCTCGCAGTGCCAATTTTAGGACGTCGCTGACGAATAGGCTTAGGGATTCGCCTCGTCTTCTTGAGACTTCTTTTATGTCGTTGACTAAGTTGCCTGGTATGTAAACAAGCCGCTTATCCTTAGCGCTAGACATAGCTTTACTCCCTTAACTACGTTCATTCCCTATTGTTCTTGAATTTATTTCTATTGATTAGTACAGATACGTTTACTGTTTAACTGCTTCTAGGCGTATGATTCCTCTAGAAACGTCTTTGTTTTCGATTTTGTATTCGAACGTTTCTAGTGCGCCTTCAAGAAAAGAAGTAAACAGTAACGTGTATGATTCTGTAAATCTTGGGCTTACTATTCGGACAGAGATTTTATCTTTTTGTTTTTTAACTACGAATTCTGGAACGTTCCATGTGAAATCTTTTAGGTCGTTTTTGAAGGCTTCAAATGGGTCTTGGTGGTCTCCTGATGTGTACCGTTTAGCTGACCATACTCCGGCGTCATGCCAAGCGTCCAGAGAGCTTCGTTTAGATTTGCTATAGGCAATCTCGGACATTTCGTACCATAATCGTTCTAAACCAAGGGTGAACCCGTTGTCTTTGGCGGCTTTTAGTAGCTCTCTTGAATCTATTAAATCACGAATGTTTATTCCAAGTGCGTTAGCTCTTTGAATCTGCTCAAACACGTCGTTCAAAAACCGGTATAGACTCAGTTCTCCTTGTTTGGCGATTTTTGTCATGCCATCAAGCAGGTCTTCACGTGCTGCGAAGCTTTTTCTGCCGATTTTTCGCTTTTTTTCCAACGTTTCACCATTCTGTATGATTGATTAAGTCGTGTATAAACCTGTTACTGAAGTAAATTACAGAATATATCCTACGAGGACAAATAATAAAATTGTCCCATTATCAGCCTAAATTCTCTAGGTTTCAGCAAAGGTTTTGGTGGTTACTCCAAAACTCCAGAATCTGCTCCTCACATTCCAGAGGAGAATGTACCATCTTCATCTCTTTTTGGTAGTAATTAGGCAGTAGATATTTGACGTTTGGTTGCGTAACCCGCTCATCTAACATTACTATGCATCCTTTGTCTTGGGCAGAGCGGTGAACTCGTCCGCATGCTTGAACTAGCCGAAATATTGCGGGTGTCAGGTAGGCGTAGTCTCGTCCGTTTCCGGGGAACTGGTAATCAAAATAGTTGATTAACGCTTGCTGGTAAACACTCCATGTGGCGTAAGGCAGCCCAACGGTTACTACACATTTAAGCAGGTTGTCGGGGTAGTCCATTCCTTCGCTGAATTTGCCTCCCATTACACCAAACAAGGCGTTGTGGCTGGATTTTGTTAGTTTGTCCATTACTTCGTCTCTTCTGGTTTTTCGCTCTTCCACAATCATTGTCCTGTCAACATCGAGGTGTGCAAGAATTGTGTTCATCAACTGGTAACTGGTGAAGAAAACACCCATGTTGCCTTGGTTTGCGTCCGAGATGGATTGGATGTAAGCTGCGCATCGTTGGAGCATTTGGTCTGTTCGTTGCTCGTATCTGGAGGAAACGTTGCAGGCGGCTAAGATTCGTCTGTTCTCTTGTGGGAACGGGGAATCGAATTCTTTGAGGTGCACATTTTTTTCGCTACGCAGGATTAGGTCCCTGTAAACTTTGGGCGGTGACAAAAACCCGCTCATCACTATGCTGCCTTTTGCTTCGCGCAGTACGGGGTCGGTTATTTCTCGTCCGTCTAAACTTTTTACTGCTAAGTTGATTCGGTCGCCCCAGTCTTTTTGGATTAGATGAACATATTTTTCGCCAACTCGTTGGAAGAAGTTTTCTACAAAGTCCCCCACACGGTGAGTGTAACTGAAAATTCTGTCGTAACCCATTTCTTGGCGGGTTTCCCGTACGTGTTCGCCGTATTCGTGCAGTATTTCGGCGGCTTTTTGGTTAGTTGTTCCGCTCCATTCTTGGAATTTGTCGGCTAGGTCGTTTGGGTCTAACAGTTTGAGGTGGCTGTTTCCCAAACCTTTTTGGACATAACGAAAAATGTCGTCATCCAACACGTTAAGGTATTCTTGCACGTCGCCAAGTTTTTGGTGGTCAAAGTTTTCGGTTTCTTTAATCGCGTTTTCTATCGTGTTTTGGGTAATCTGGTCAGACAAAAGTTCACGAGCAAAAGTTGGAATATTATGAGCCTCGTCAACTATCAAATAAACCTGTGACAGGTCAACGCCCCAGCTTTGCAGCAGCGCCTTTCTGACTGCTGGATTAAAGGTGTAGTTGTAGGTTCCCAGAAAAATCTGGACTTTGCTTAAAATCCGTTTTAGTGTTTCGTATGCACAAAAGCCCTGCCGTGCCATCGTGTATGCGGATTCTTTGGGGTCCAAAATCTTTTTTGCACATTCTAGGGCTAGGTCGTCGGCTTGTTTTTTTCGTTTGTTCATGTTCCAGTAATATTTGCAGAAGGGTTTGGTTCCTTTTTCGCAGTTTTCTTTGAGTCGTTTGCATTCTTCCAGAAAATCAAAGTATGAGCCTGCGCGTTTGTGGCTTAGTGGGCACATGTCTTGTTTGCTGAAAAAGGATACGGTTAGGGGGCTTTTTTTTAGTCCTCGTAGTTCTTTTAGAAAGATGTGCAGTTGGCTTCGGGTTCTAAAGCTTATCAAAAGTTTGTTGTTTCCCAACTCGGGCAGAACACTCATCAGTGAGGCTAACGATTTTCCGATTCCGCATGGTGCGCTGCCTACAAAAACTTGGTTGTTTTCTAGGGCTTTTTTGGCTTCTTTTATGAAGGTTACTTGTCCTTTTCTTACTTCGTAGCCAATGGGCAACCACGGGTTGTCTGACGTTGATGGTTTTTGTATGGTTTGGGTAGGGGTAAATGGTCGTTTTGGTAGGCTTGATGCAGAAACAATTCTGATGCTAAGGTAGGTTCCGCATTCTGAACAGAATCGGCTTTTTTTGAATTCTTCAACGGAATGTTGTTTTTTGCATTTTCTGCAAACGTAGATTTTGGGCAATTTGCTCTGGTAACAATGCAGGGCGGTTAGAAATATGCTTTGCTAAAGGTTACATTTTTGGGGTGTTTTAGGGTAGGCAAAATCCGAAAATATTGTACGGGTTAAAACCGTAATCAATAAAAATGCAATAACGGTATTGGTTGTTTAACTGTTTGGGGGTTAATGATTTGGTTTATTGTTCAAAATGTGGAACAAAATTAACTGACGACTCGATATTTTGTTCGTCGTGTGGAGCCAAAGTTGAAAAAGTAACAACCGAAGAATACTCAGTTGATTCAGACAACCTAATTGAACGAGTCAAAGAACTATTACACGAAGGCAACGTAACAAGAATAATCGTCAAAAACGAAAAAGGCGAAACTTTGCTAGAAATACCTGCCACAGTCGGAGTTAT
>JAOZIC010000114.1 GCA_026014605.1 Candidatus Bathyarchaeota archaeon | reverse complement strand
CGAACAAACCCAAAACGTTGAAACTGAACAACCTCATCAGGCTTCAACGTTCTGCAAGAGTCTTCTGCAACACCCTCCGATGCCAAACCGTCAGGCATCCAAACCTCACAACCAATTCCGCTGTTTGCGGGAACCCAATGAATCAGGGGAGCACCCAACTTTTTTGCGTCATCATAAGATTCGCTAACAAACGACGCTTGAACACATGTTTTGTCAACTTTGTCGACCTTGAAATTAAACAAATCCATAAAACGAACCGCAGCCTTGCCATCTATGAGGCTTAAATCGTCTTTTGAAACCAAAAACACTGCCTTTCCATCCTTTGGTTCAACATTGAAGACCCGAAAACCCATCTCAGCATGGTCGGGATGCACAGGAATCTTTGCCGTAAACTTGTGAGGAACACCAGTAACGGTTAGTTCTATGGGGTCTTTAACAAAGAACAGCCGCTTGGCAGTTGGGTCAACAAGTTTTCGGTTATGTGCATACAGGTTCTTCCAACTCAAAACAACATCCTGCGGTTTAGGACCAATATCAACAATCAAACTGTGAATTGCCTCAGCACGTATCCCACGCCTTTTCAACGCAGCCAAAGTCGCAAGACGCGGATCATCCCAGTGCTTGTATAGGCCTTCGTTCATGCCCTTGACTATCACCGATTTGCTGAGCGACGCCCCAGTAATTTTGAGTCTACCATAGTGGATGGTTTCAGGGTACGTCCAACCAAAATGCTTGTACATGTACTCTTGCCGAGCTTGGTTGGTAAGATGTTCTTTGCCCCGAATTATGTGAGTGATGCCCATCAGGTGGTCGTCGATGCCAGTTGAGAAATTGTACAGAGGCCAAACACAATATTTTGTGCCCACACGGGGATGCGGATACTTCTGTGCATCAACTATTCGCAACGCAGGCCAGTCCCGAACAGCGGGGTTAGGATGACCTAAATCGGTTTTAACGCGGACAACTGCCTCGCCTTCACTATATTTGCAGGCTAACATCTGCTTCCAACGAGCAAGATTCTCTTCTGCAGACAAGATACGGCATGGACAAGATTCGCCTTCCTTAGATTTTTGTTGAAAAACTTCGCGTTCACAAGTGCAAACGTAAGCATAACCTTGTTTGATTAACTCTTCAGCGTGTTGATAATAGATTTCAAGGCGGTCGCTTTGGATGAATTCTTTGTCCCAGTTGCAGCCAAGCCACTTTAAGTCTTCGCGGACTGCTTCATAGAATTCCAGTTTGGGTTTTTTTGTTTTCGAGTCCGTGTCCTCAAACCTTAGATAAAAAAGCCCGTTATACATTTTTGCGTAATCGTAACTAAGAATAATTGCCCGAGCAGAACCCAAATGCAAAACAAAATCTGGGTTTGGAGAAAAACGGGTAACCACACGTTCATACTTGTCAGCGTTCGACAGAGGTGGAAGACCTTTTTTCTCTTCAGTTTTTTGCTCAACCAACGCCTCAGGCCAGTTCTCTTCTATTATACGTGTTTGCTCATCCACCCCAAGAGCATTAATTTCCTCTACAATCTGGTTAATTATCGGCGCAACTTCTTTGACGTTTTTTCTGAACTGCGGGTTTTCGCCTAACAGTTTACTGAAAACGGGTTTTGGCGAAGCTTTTCCGCCGTAACGAACCGCGTTTAGTAAAACAATTTTTTTGATTACCTGTTTTGCTTCTTCTATTTCAGTCGGATTCAAGGCATGCCACTTAACTTAATGTTGTCTAGCAAAAATTAGGTCAGAAAGGCTTAAGAGGTCTTCCTTGTCTGCGCCGTCAGCAAACTTAGCCAACGCCTTCTTGGACTTGTTAATGTATCTGTCAGCAACCTTTTTCGCGTAATCAATCGCACCCAACGAATCAATCAACGCAATAGTTGCCTTAATCTGCTCCGCAGACGCGTTTTGGTTGCCCAAAGTGTCAAGAATCTGTTTTCGTTGACTTTTAGAAGCCTTCTTAAGCGCATAAACAACCATCAACGTCCGCTTACCCTCACGAATATCGTTCCCAACAGGCTTTTTGAGAACCTTCTCGTCAGCAGTCAACGCCAAAACATCGTCAATAATCTGGAAAGCAAGACCAGCAAACCGCCCAAACTCGCCAAGACGTTTAACCTGAGTCTTATTGGCTCCACCCAGCAAGCCTCCGCAACGGGCAGAAGTTTCAAACAACGCAGCGGTTTTTCCTTCAATCATCTGCAAATATTCTGCTTCAGAGACGGTTTCTTTGTCTTCAAACAACATGTCACGGGTCTGACCTTCACACAACTCGATAGTTGCTTTGGTTACCTGCTGCAAAACCTCCAGTATACGTTTAGGTTTTACACGTTTAGGGTCTGTGTGCTTGGTTATTGCCTCGTAAACTTTGGCAAACAAAAGGTCCCCAGCAACAATCGCAATAGGAACACCCCACTTAGTGTGCACACTTGGAACACCACGCCTTTTCTCGTCTTGGTCCATGATATCGTCGTGCAACAAAGTGAAAGTATGCAACAACTCCAAAGACGCCGCAGTAGCAAGCGCATCCTGCTCAGCACCGCCTACAAGCTTGCAACTTTTTAGTACAAGAAACGGTCTAAGCCGTTTTCCGCCAGCGTCGATGATGTGGCGTGCGGCTTTGTAAAGAACCTTGGGTTCAGTTTCTAGACTAACTACTTGTTCAATGAATTTGTCCACTTTTTGTGCAGAATCAGTTATTTCAGTTGACAGACGACTCATATTTTTCTCCTCGCATAAACTTCAGGTTGAAAACCACGCAAACGCAGCCACTCAGCAGTCTTTCCGGTCACCACAACTGGAACGTTTTGCAGCTTCTGAACAGAGTTTGCGCCTACAAGAAACATTGCATTTCTCACTTCTCCAACCAAATGCAAAAGCGCCTTTTTAACATGTTCTGACCCAGCCGTAGCTGGATCCAAAAACGGGTAAGTAGCACTCGCCAAACTTGCGCCAAGCGCCAAACATTTTGCAGCATCAACACCAGTACGTATACCACCAGAGGCAACAACAGGCAAACGAGCAGAATTAACAGCCTCAACAACACTAACCGCTGTTGGTATGCCCCAATCCCAAAAAGTATCTCCTAAACGTTGACTAGAAACGTCGCCACGAGCCATTGCCCTGAAATATTCAACAGCAGACCAACTAGTGCCACCGGCTCCAGCAACGTCGATACCTGCAACACCCGCCGCTTCAAGCATAGAAACGTCCTCTGCTGCTATTCCGGCGCCTGTTTCTTTTACAATCACGGGAACGTCCAAGTCCTGAGCAAGCCTGCAAATGTTCTGGAGAAGGTTTGCGTAGTTTGTGTCGCCTTCGGGTTGAACGGCTTCCTGTAACGCATTCAAATGGATTGCTAACGCGTTGGCTTGTACCATGTCTACTGCTGTTTTGGCTTCTTTTACGCCGTATTTGGTAACAAGCTGTGGACCACCAATATTAGCCAAAACAAAGGCTGTGGGCGCTTTTTCTCGGACTACACTAAAAGAGTCTGCAACTTTTGGGTTGTCAACAGCGATTCGTTGGCTTCCAACACCCATACCAAGATGTAAATCTTCAACGGCTTCTGCAATTGCGGCGTTAATTTTTTTGGCTTCAGGGGTGCCGCCTGTCATTGCACCTACGAATAGAGGTGCAGAAAACTTGTACCCAAAAACAGTTGTGGAAAGGTCGATTTTTGCTCGTTCAATTTCAGGCAACGCCTTGTGGACTAGGGTAACGTCTTCAAAACCTGTTGTGGTGTTTTGTGCTTGAACGTCTTCTTTAAGGCAGATTGCTATGTGGTCAGCTTTTCGTTCTTTTATTACTTTATCCAACCTTTTTTCACCTTTATTCAATAACTGTTCCAACAACTTTTTCGCCACGAAGAGCCTTGTAGACCCTTCCAGACCGCGTAGCGTTAACTATCACGGTTTTAATGTCATGCTCCATTGCAATTTTTATTTCACGCATCTTCCCAAACATGCCCCCTGTCACGTCGGTTGCCTTTGACCCACCAATTTGGTGTTCTACGCTTTTCAATTCTTCCAAAGACACATGTTCAATCAGTTTAGCAGAATGGTTAGTTTTTGGGTCAGCAGTAAACAAACCATCAACATCCGCACCCATAACCACCTGCTGCGCCCCAAGTTTAATTGCCAAATAAGACACAAGCTGGTCCCCAGACAGGATAGTGAAACCTTTTTTTGAGTCAAAGATTGCGTCGCCATACAAAACGGGCACAACACCCATTTTCAGCATCTTTTTGAGCGGTTTAAG
>JAOZIC010000082.1 GCA_026014605.1 Candidatus Bathyarchaeota archaeon | reverse complement strand
TTTGCTAACCAGCTTCGGAACAAGTCCCATTCTTCTGGAAACTCGTGGTTGGTGACAACGTTTAGGCCCAGTTTTTTGGCTTTGTCAAAGTTAATCACTTCATCGTGGGTTTTGAAGCCCCTGACTATTCCTTTGCTTATGCGTTTGCACTGTTGTTTGGTGTAGCTGCAGTCCTGAATTACTTCGCGGATGTATTCTTCCATTAAACTAAGAGAAGCCAAGGCGTCACGCAGGTCTACGCCGTCGAATTTGTCGGCTAAGGCTTTGTAGCTGTAGGGGGCGTCTTCTAAAGAAACCTCGTCAAAGAGTTCCGTAACAAACTGGTGTGCATCCACAACAGAATTCGCAGAAACAGCACCCTCTTCACTCTGCGCTTGGGGGTCAAGAGGCGAGAGTTGGCTCATCAGACCCATTACTATTTTGTTTCCGGTTAGGGCAAGAAGTGTTCCTCCGCTTGCGGCGATGTGGGGAACAAAAACTATGATTTCTGTGAACGTTTTTCGTAATGCCCGAGCCACCTTATAGGAAGACTGAACCAAACCTCCGGGACTGTTTACCAGAAGTAACAGTTTTTTTGAATCCGTTTTTTGCTGTATCTGGTTTATCGCAGTTTCCACGGCAAATTCTTCGGACAACCCCATCTGGGCGGTTACTGTTTTTGTTGGAGAAACCTTCAGCCCCACATATGGGGCAATGCACGCCATAAGAACAGCGTTATGTTTTGTACTAAGGTTTGTTAGTTTTTCAATAAGATTTGAATCGGTTTCTTCGGCTACGTCGATTATCTGGCTTAAAGGTTCTGTAGTTCCCACCTCAAATATTTCCCCCGTTAGAATCATTAATACCAATTTTTTGGAATAACAACTATTAGTATTAACGGTAGTTTGTTTGCTACATGGGTATTTAACACTTGTTTGACAAACGTTGTCGAAAAAGCTATGAGTCTAAACTTGCAACACAACACAACGAAGTGAACCCAAATGGATGACCCCGTAAAATATTTTGAAGACAAACTAAAAACCATGTGCCTAGCAGAACTCAACGAATACAAGAAACGTTTGGACGAAAAAATCCAGCAAATGATAATGAAGTCCGAACCAAACGAAAAAATTGCGCCCCTCATCCTTTACAGAGGAATCTTGGAGCACGCAATGAAAACAAAAATGAACCAGATGCGCTAGTAAACAACTTTTTCTAGCATGTCTTGTTCTTTGGCGTTTTTTATTTCTCGGGCAATTCTTCTGCCCATATACATTCCCTCGCCGTACTTCAGGTAAGCATACGGAGAAGTGCCGATGCCAACGTTGCTTCCTGCCACGATTCGTGCAGATATTTCAAACGTGTAAATCTTCATGTCGTCGGTGATGACCATCTCTAAACAGAATGGACCAATCAGCCCGGGAGGAGCAATTTTTTTGGATTCTTCAACTACGTTTTCGCCCATTCTGATAATGTCCGGCAAAAGCGACTCACGTGCAACTATCGGAAAGTTGCCAACCACCGTGTATGTGGGGTTAATGTTAGCTTGTAGTTGTTCGTTGGCGGGGATTTTTCCGATGCTGTCAACCGTGGATTCGTATCTGCGGTCCATGCCAAGCAGTTCAACTTCGCCTGTTAGCGGCGAATAGAAGTATAGCGGGTAAACGTTTACTCCAACCACATATTCTTGCAGGTGAATGTTTTCCAGATTCTGCTGTGTTATGTGCCCACGTTTGAGCATGTCTTTTGCTTTTTTGTGAAACGACTTCGCCGAATCAGCAATAAAATAGCCCTTACCACCCATCGCACCCGGAAACTTGGCAATAACCAATCGGTCGATATCGTCGGGAGATTCGAAGGTTTTGGGCAAGGTTAACCCCGCGTTTTTGAGCCATTTTCTTTGGGTTTCGCGGTCTGTTTCCCAATACAGCAGTTCGCGGTTGCCAAACAATGGGATTTTCAGGTTGTCGATTATGTTTTTTGTTCCAACATACGCGTTAAATGAGCCGTGCGGAACCAGAATCGTGTTTTGTTGTTTGAGTATGGTTTGCATGTTCTCGTTTAACAGTTCCTTAAAGTCGTCTACTATGATGATTTGGTCGGCTACTGGGAACCGTTTGTAAACGATTTCGCTTTTTTTCTTACACACGCAAACTGTGTCAAAGCCTTCTTCTTTTGCGCCCTTGAATATGTTAAGTGCAGAATGTGAGCCAAGGGTGCCTACTGTTATTTTGTTTTGGTCGTAACTGTTTAGCATAGTGTCGATTTCAGTTTTTGTAATCAAGTGACAATCAGCTCAAGCTTATTCTGTGCAACGGCTTTTTTAATTTCCATTGCAACACGCCTTCCTGGACCAACAGCCATACCATACTTGTATTTCATGTACGGTGAAGTCGGCTCCACACATGGGCATCCAGGTATTCGTGGGCTAACGTCAAAGATGTAAAACTCCAAGTTTTTGTTCATTGCACCCTGCAACGCAAACAAACCAATTATTCCAGGTGGGTACTCTTTTTTGCAGGTTTCCACAAACTTTTCTCCAGCATCCAAGATTTTTTCTATCTGAGACTCGCGCATAGTTGCGCCTGTGTGCCCGATTTCCACGTTCTGGGTTGGCAGTTTTGCTTCCAGTTGCTCGTCGGCGGGTAAATCTAATACTCCGTCTAGGTTGGTTTGGATTCTTCGGTCAAACCCTAATAGGTCGATTTCGTCGCTTATTGGTGAATAGAAGTAGTTTGCGTTGAATTTTGCACCTACCACATATTCTTCGATGACTGATTCTTTGAGGTCTTCTTTTGCGATTATGCCTTTTTTGATTCGGTCTTCTGAGCGCCGTTTGAATTCTTCGGGAGTTGAGGCATAAAAGAAGGCGCGTTCGATGCTTCGTGTTTTTTCTGGAACCTTAACTATAGCTAGGCGGTCGATTTCTTGTGGTGAGCTAAAGATTTTGGGCAGATTCAAGCCTGCACGTACGATTAGGTCGTACTGGTTGTTTGGGACGTTTCGTTCTTCGCTTCGGAGCATGAAACGGTTACCCATCAAGGGAACCTTGAATTTTTGTTCTATGTTATCGTAGCCCGTGTAGACGCTGAACGAGCGGTTGGGCACAAAAACTGTGTTTAGGTCCCGCAGTTTTTGCTGGTTTTCCTCGTTTACGAGGTCGGAGAATTTGTCCAGCAACAAAACGTGGTCAAAAAGGTTCTTGTAGTGTTTGGTGTATGTTTTGTCGCGTCCTTTTTGGCATACAACTACTACTTCAAAGTCTTCCTGTTTGGCTCCGTGACCCATCTCTAACGCGGAGTGTGAGCCAAGAACTCCGATTCTAATCTTTTTGGGGTCGTATTCTGAGACGATTTCTTGAATTTTTTCTCGGTTCAGTTTTTTTCACCTAAATTTGCTTGATTACGTGCCCGAATACTTGGAGGACAGCTTTCGCACCGCTTTTGGTCAACGCTGCTTCTCTTTGCAGTCCATTCTAAAAGAGGTATAATAGATTTTCTGAGGTCTACGCCGTCGTTTGTTAGGCAGTATTCGACTCGGGGCGGGATTTCAGCAAACGATTCTCTGGCGACCAGTCCTTCGGCTTGCAGTTCTTTGAGTGTTTCTGAAAGCGTTTTTGGGCTTATCCCATCCAAGGCATGCATTATCTGGTTGAATCGTAGTTTTCCGCTGTTGCCCAACGTGTTTATGATAAGTAGTGCCCATTTTTTGCTGATTAGGTCGATTATGCCTTTTAGTGGGCATAGGCATGTTTGGTGGTTGTTTTTGGGCATGTGGTTCACTTTCTTTGGGGATAGTGACTGTTTTACTATAAACTTGATAGTTTAAATACTTTCCTTTATATATCATTAACATGTGAAGTCGGAGGTGAACAAACACATGACCGGAGACTGTTGCTGCGGAGGCGGAGACTGCCACACCCACGGACACAACCATGGACCCAGACGGGTTCTAACTAAAGAAGAAAAAATCGCCAAACTCAAAAACTATGCAGAAGAACTCAAAAAAGAACTCGCCGCCGTAGAAGAGCACATCGAAGAACTCAGCAAATAAGCCCCAAAAACGGGGCATAGAATCTTTTTTTCCATTTTTTATAATCAACAGGGAACGAAACGCATAAATTGTGTTTTCTCGTTTTTAACAGAACAGTCGGGAGGTAGCTCAGCTTGGTAGAGCTTCCGAGCCAGCCACACAACGAGGCTGACGGAGACGCTGTAGACGCCTACCCATGGTGGGCATCATTTAGCCTATCAAGCGTACAGAAACCGGATTGTCGCAGGTTCAAGTC
>JAOZIC010000225.1 GCA_026014605.1 Candidatus Bathyarchaeota archaeon | reverse complement strand
ACTTTCCCTTTTGTAACTGGCGACGTTTTTAGGGTATCTAAAGAAGCTGGTGCTAAACCGATTTCTTTGTTCAGCAAATTTGTGGCAACTGTTTGGTCTTGACCGTAGATGTCGAGTTGTATCCATCCCCGTTTTGTTGTGCCAACTAAACGTAACGTTACGTCGAGTCCGCCAAGTACATCAGAGTGTAGCTTCTCAAAAGTTTCAGGGTAACCCGACCCGTAAAGTTTGTCAAGTAGTGTTACTGTTGGCATTCCAATCGCCTAATAAAGGGAAAAGCTCTTCGTGGAGCCTTATAACCCGATCTATTGCAGGATGATTTGGTCCTAGTTTCTTAGAAAAACTTTCGATAGTATGTTCAATGGGCACAACTTTGTTTCCTGAAATCAGCTTGTCAGCGTAACAAACAATCTTTTGTTCCATAGTAGTTGGAAGATAGTCTTTCACTGGTAACCCAAGCATTTTTGCTTCATTTTCGCCTATGCCGCCACCGATGTGACATTCAATAATGGAAACTATGGAGGCGGGTAAATTCAACGATTCCGCAATTTCCACTCCGACAACAGCGTGGTCTACGTCATGAGTTTTTGAGCGACCAATATCGTGAAGAAGAGCCCCAACTTCAACAAGGTCTACGTCAACAGGGTATCCTTTGTTTTTGCAGATGTTTGCAAATTTTATTGCAAGGGCAGAAACCGCTTTGCAGTGTTCAACAACTTTTTTGGAACAACCAGCTTGACGTAGAAGTTCCAGCGCCGTCTGGGGTGACGGCAGTTTGTTAGTCACCTAATTCCTTCCTTAGGTCCTCAACCCGCTGTGTTAGGGCGGTTTTCAGTTCGGTGTTGTCGTAGTGCATCAAAAGTTTGTTGCATGTTGGACAACGAAAAACAAGTTCCATAGCATCCTCAAACGGAATGCGGTTACATCCTTCTGTGAAACAGGAATAAAAGTCGTGGGCTTGCTCGTATGCAAGTCTTGCTTCTAGTTTTTCTAAAACTCTGCGTTTTTGGTTTGCAATAAAGCCTGCAAGTTGGTCAAGTTGAAGTCTCCAATGAAAAATGAACCAACCAGTGCTTTTGTCGCGGGAGCGTCTTAGCCCGACTAAAGAGTGGTCGTACAGTTTGTACAGAATTCTTCGCACGGTATTGAGGCGAATCTCTGTTTTTGTGGCGATTTCGTCGTCTGTTGTTTCGCCTACCTCTTTGAGGACATTTACTATCTGAACCGCTTCTTCGCCCCCAAAAGCTTCGGCAACCTTTTGCAAGGTTTTTTCGTCTACCATCGATAACATTGAACCGTTACTCCACAATCGTCCAATATACAAGGGCAACAAGGCTTAAATCTGTTACCAAAATCAAGACCGAACTAAACATCAACTACACGTTTACCCCGAACTTGAGGTACAATTTTCTTTTTCTGGTGCGAAATAAAATCTCCTGAAAGCTCTTTACCCTCAAAAAAGCGGTCCAAAAAAACAGCCAAACTCGAACACTCCGAATGAGGCTGATTACCCACAGCAACATTAAAGTCAGAAGTCGACTCAGAAAAAAATCCCGCAGGAACTTTCTGGCTACCAACAATAACCATCACATCTTTGCCAGAACCACGGATTCGCTCCATTACATCGCTTGTTTGAATGTTTTCGCCGTAAGCAGTAAGATGCACAGTAACCCCACCGTTTGCGTGCCAATCTTTGACTACCTGTTTCCAAGGCAGTCCCATTTCAAAACTAAAGTCTCCACCCCAAGCGTCGATAATTTTTTCGACGGTTTCTTTTACTTTAACGTCGGTTATGTCCGCTAAAACAAACCCGGAAGCACCTAAGGCACGGGAAGTAAGGGCAACATGTGAAGTAAGCCGTTGGTCTCTATGCCTGTGTCCCCATCTCAGAACTACTACTTTTTGCTTCGTCACTAAAATCGCCTCCCAGTTTTTTTATGCGCCCTTTAACTTGAAACGCAAACGAGGGAATTGCCTTGAAAACAACGTGCACGGTGCCGCCTTCGTATTTGATGTCTTCTACGTGGGCTTTGTTAAAAAGTTCTGAAACCAAAGACATGCTTTCGTTATTGATTGTTACAGAAAAGGATGAATGCATAAACTCTTGCAGGTATTCAGTTATTGCCTCTTTGAGTTTGTCGATGTTTGTTTCATCTAAAGTTGAAATCGCAACAGGGTTAGGTGCTTTTTCCTTTAGGAACTCTGTTTTTCGTTGCAGTTCGTCTTGTTCAATTAAATCAATCTTGTTCAGTGCCGTTATCACGGGAACGTCTTGGGCTCCGATTTGTTGAATCGTGTCAAGGCTACAGGACAGTTTGCGTTCAATGTCTTCGTCGGGTTCGCTTAAATCAAGAACCAAGATAATCAAATCAGCAAAAATTGTTTCTTCAAGCGTAGAATGAAACGCCTTAACTAACTTCAAGGGCAAACGGTCAATAAAGCCCACAGTGTCAGTTAACAAAACCTTTCTTTTCGAAAACTGCACCGCCCTAGTTGTTGTCGAAAGAGTAGTAAAAACCGCGTCGTCCACAGGAACTTCTTCTTCGGCTAACACATTGAACAAGGAACTTTTACCTGCATTTGTGTAACCAGCCAAAGAAATCGAAGAAAAACCAAGCGCAGTTCTTCGGTCACGGTGCAGTTGGCGTTCTTCTTGCTTTTTTTTCAGTTTGGCTTTTGTTGCACTGATTTGTCGTTTCACTGTTTCGAAATAAACATCAACTTCATACTTGCCCAACCCCATGAATCCGGGTTGTTCTTCCATTTTTGCTAGTTTTATACGCTCTTTTGCTCTTGACAGCTCGTATCTCAGACTGGCTAACTGAATCTGTAGCTCTGCCTCGTAGGTTGAGGCGCGTCGGGAAAAGATTTCCAGAATTAGCTGGAAACGGTCGATAACGGGTATGCCAGTGACTTTAGCTAAGTTGTATGACTGATATGGTGTCAAGTTGTTGTCGAAAATGATTTTTTTGGCGCCAGTGTTTTGGGTCATTTCTGCGAGTTCAGGTGTTTTGCCTCGTCCAATCTGGTATCGAGGGTCCCGTTTTCTGATTTGTTCCATAGAACCCACAACGGTGTATCCTGCTGCTTGGGCAAGGCTTCTAAGTTCATCTAAGCTGGAGGGCTCGTAGTTGAGCCTGCGTTGAACCACTATTGCTTTCGTTACTTGTTTGCCCCCTTCTCCTTGAAGTGGATAAGGTCGCCCAAAGTGGTTCCAAGGGGTTTAGTAGAAGAGACATTCTTAACCTCAGGCTCAGACACAGGCACACGCAATGTAATCTTAAGAGTGTGCTCTAAACGTTCAGCAAGCACAAGGTCAGGAACCATTTTACCACTTTCAATCTTACGCAACACAGAAACCTTTTCTCTGATTTTTCGACCCAAATCGTCGTGGCTCATACCTGCTTTCATTCTGGCTTTGCGAACCTGAGTGCCAACATCGGCAACAAGTTCAAATGTTTCAGGCACACTTACGGTTGTTTTTCGTTTTGCAAATGGAAGAGGCTGACGCATTACCCCAGTCCTTGGACGAGGTTGAGGCTTGGGTTTAGGCTCCCAAGTTCCAGAACTAAGTTTCATACATTTATCGCATACACTCATGTTTGCGCCTTCAATTACTGCTCTGTTTGGTGTTCCGAATATTTTTCTTCCACAAACTTCGCACTGCATAAGAACTGTCACCTAGTCTTACTTCACGACAACCGATTCTTTATAGTTGTCGATTTTAAATAATTTGACCAAAAAACAACCCTGCTCCAACCGTGTAAACTAGGAAAAAACCCATTTTTTTGACATAAAAGCCGCAAATTATTTAGGGGAACAAAAACATGGTTATATTGTGGAGAGATGATTTTATGCCAATGGCTTTTGTGTTAATAAACACTGAAATCGGATCTGAAAGTGAAGTTTTGGAAGAGTTAAGGAAGATCGACGCAGTAAAAGAATCGTACATGGTTTACGGGGTTTACGACGTCGTTGCCAAAGTAGGCGCAGACACCATGGACAAACTAAAAGAAATCGTCACATGGAACGTCAGAAGACTAGACAAAGTTCGATCAACCCTAACCATGATAGTTATCGAGGGACAAAAATAGGCCTCCACCTCCCCCTTTTCTATTAACCATTTTTTCTTTTCTCTGAAACAAATACCAAAACTGAACGTTCTTATCCGCCTAACACCCTAATACACCAAACGAGCGGAAGCTAATGACAAAGCTGCACATAGGATTCGACGACACAGATTCACCAAACGGAGGCTGCACCACACA
>JAOZIC010000083.1 GCA_026014605.1 Candidatus Bathyarchaeota archaeon | reverse complement strand
CACCATCTGGTGAGGTGTAAGTTACTAGTATGTCTGTGTTAGCCATTGGTGGAACTGGTGCGTCTGCGCCAATAGAGTCGTAGACGTTTGCCCATGGGTCGCCAGTCAGGGTTGCAGTTACAGTTACGGTTTCTGAATCAGCCACTGAAACAGAGTCAGTATCTACTGAAGCAGATATGAGCATGTTTTGTTGGACGTGATCTTCGAAACAGTAGATGTTGTTGTCGTATGAGCCAACGTATAGTTTTCCGTCCCAAACTGCTGCAGAGCTAACGATGTTACCACCGGTAGTGTACCAGCTGATTGGAACACCAGTGTTTGCGTCAAGGCATGTGATACTGTAGCTGTCTGAGCCGAAGTAGACCAAAGCGCTGTTGCCAAAGCCGGAGAACAAAGGTGTGCTCCAAACTTGCCAACCACCCCATGCAGACCAGACGTTTTCGCCGTTATCTGCACGTGCACAGGCTACTGTAGGTCCAGCTTGACTGATAAGGAAGCCGTCATCACATCTGACTTCGGTTCCGTTTACGTCAACAGCTGTGTTCATCAACCATCCAGGTACGTATACCATGGAACCGTGTGAAGTTTCACCTTCAACGTTTGGTTGAGTGCCTTCGTAGATTAGCTCTCCGTCAGTTGTGTTGTAGCATCGGAATTGGTCGTTAGTACCACCTACCCATAGGAATTCGCCAGATACTGTTGGTGTGAACGAGTTAACTCCCCAGTAACTTGACCACATACTACTACCACCGGTAGCGATTTGGAAGTTCAGTAGGATGTTTCCGTTCATGTCAAGCTTGTAGATGTTTGCGTCCCAACCCATGATGTAGATGTAAGTGCCGTCAGTTACTGCAGATCCTAGAATTGGATCACCGCCTGCGATTTCAGTTGCCCATTCTACTGATCCGCTCATGCTTACACAGTAGAGTTTGCCGTCGTGCATTGATCCAACATAGATTTCGTTGTTGTAGATTACTGGACTAGAGCGTATGTTGTGCTGACCAAGTGAACCTTCTGCAGGTCTGTATGTGCCAACACTGAGTCGCCAGATTTCATCACCACTATCTGCATCTAAGCAGTAGATGTTGCCGTCATCAGGACCGATTATTACACGGTTGCCGACAACTGCTGGTGTGGAACCAAAGGTTGTCATTTTAGGCTCATTTGTCTGGAAAGTCCAGATTGGTTCGCCTGTATATGCGTCTAGACAGTATACGTTGCGGTCGTTAGAGTTGACATAGAGTTTTCCTTCAGAGACTACTGGAGAAGATATAACACCTGCTCCGGTAGTGAATACCCATTTAGGAGAACTCAAATCAGTAGGTCCTTGGTTCAAGGTAATGCTTGGGCTTTCGACACCTCCGCGCCACATGGTATAGCCTTCTGGTTCAACTGCGGTGCTAAGTGCATACATTTGTCCGCCCTTCATGAAGTATAGACATCCATATGCAATTACTGGACTGGCGATTTCTTCTTGGATTTCCCAGATTACTTCACCAGTAAATGCGTCCCAGCAGGCGAAATTAATTGGTGTGGCTTCTCGTCCAGTTGTGGTCGAGTAGTCTGATTGTCGTCCGTACACTTTACCGTCAGCAACTACAGTTGTGTAGTAGCCAATGTAGAAGGGTGCGGGTGACGCCCACAACATTTCACCTGTTTCTGCATCTAAGCATTTTTGTGCACCAGTAGTGCCAGCACCTAAGTCGTGAAGGTAGATGTTTCCATAGGCGTAGTTGATGTTCCAGACGTTGAATGCACGGTTGCGAACACCGTCAGTGTTGTGCCAGAGAACTGAACCGTCTTCAGAGTCCAAAGCATAAATGTGCATGCTCTGAGTTCCGATGAAGAATACACCGTCGTGGTAACAGGTCATGTAACCCATAGCGGTTTGTGTCCATGTTTCCCAGACTTTTTCTCCACTAGCGATGTCAATAGCATAGACTGCACAACTGCTGTATGAACCCATCAAGAGTTTACCATCTCCTACGGCGAGCATTGGGTTACCAGGTTCGTCCATAATATAATTAAAGACGTTGCGGTTTCCTTCACCCTTATCTGTTTCTGGATCTTCTACGGTCCAACCACTGCAGGTTGGAACGAAGTCACCGCCAACACTGTGGGGTCCGAAAACCATGCTGATTGGTTCGCCAGTACCGAGGATACTGTGGTAGACTGCACCAGGGTTTACTGATGGATCGTTCCACAAGAATTCGCCTGTGCTTCTGAACATTGAAAGGCCACCGCCTATTGTTGCAAAGTGGTCATCGTCCACCTTGAACATATAACCAGAGCCTGCCATGCTAGAGCCAGAGCTTACACCTGTTGCTACTCCATAACCGATTATGGATGCCCAGTTGCATTCACCTGTGTGAGGATCCAAAGAGATAACAGCAGTTCGGGTAGTTCCGTTAACAGAGTTAATTGAGATACTGCCCCAAGTTATGATTTGTCCGTCCATCGCCATTGGTGCAACACTTGAGAATCCGCCCATGAATCCAGATGAGCCAAATGCGACAACAGTTGGGTTAACTAGGTCAGAGGGACTTGATGTACCAAGATAAACTTTCGGGACAGCCATTCCTGCTTCAGTTTTGAAGAGGACGTCAGGGCGGTCAGGTGCAGGTCCAGCGTTGAAGCCGGTCCTGGATATGTTACCACCATGAGGCATCTCCCAGTTGTAATCTTCATTCAACAAGTTACCGTATTCTGCAGCTGCTGCATATGCGCTGTTGGATGAGGTCATGTAATCTGGAGCGGTTTTTGTCACTTCGCCCTGATTAGGGTTGTAGTTGTTAATAGTTGCTGCGTATCCGATTGAAGAGAAAGTTAATATTGAAACTAAAACTGCGATAGTTATTACTGAATAGAGGTTTTTTTTGTTTTGCATTTTTTTCACTTTTTGTTTTTTGTAGGTCGTGAAGGTAAGCCAAAATATGGTTTTTCTATCACGATCTGGTGTTATGTTAGGAAGGAAGGGACTATTTATGCTTTTTTCCAAAAAAAGAGATTATCAAACAAAATACTATAAAAAATCGCACTTTAAAACAGCTTTTTTAACACTTTTCATTTTTTCTACAAATTTCATCCGAAGTATGTATAATTAATAATAACCTAAAATAACACCAAAGTTACAACCATAAATAGTATAACAGGTTCTCAAAACCCAGTTCTAATGCGGAAAATAACCTAACACCTTAAGAAAATTTTCAGTAACCGCACCACGTCCGCAACGGATGCGAACTGTTTGAAGCATTTCTTTAGAGGGTGAAAGATAGTTAAGCAGTTGCGTTAACTCGAAGTGTGGACTCCCTTTGAACTGTCCAAAGTTTCGCATAAAAAACAGCCAAGCCTGCCGGCGAGTGTGAAAGTGCGGGATATAGTGTTGAACCCCATATTTTTCGCATATCAAAATGAACCGTTTATACAAATCGTACAAATAGGATTCGTCAGGGTAGTAAGTTTGAAGACCACCAGAACGTTCAACCCCACTGTACAAACGTTCATATTTACTAACAAACTGCGGAAAATGCTGGTCCATAAACGCCTTAAACCGAACAGGATTTCTTGAATCAGTGCTCACACCCAAAACAAACTTAGCGCCGTTTTCAACCGCAGCCTCAACAACACGCTCAATGTTTTCATTAGTATCAGTAATGTACGGAAGCAAAGGAGCCGCCCAAACCCCAACCATCACTCCAGCATCAGAAAGTTTTTTCACAGCCTCCAAACGTTTCTGTGGAGGAGAAGCATTAGGTTCTAGCAACTTTGCCACTTTTTCGTCCAATGTTGCGATACTCAAGGAGGCACAGCACCAACTGTTTTTTGCGGCTTCAGAAATAATGTCCAAGTCCCGAAGAATAAGAGCAGACTTTGTACCCAACGCAAACGGGCACTTGTAGTCCCTTAAAACCTCCAAAAGCTGCCGTGTTATCTGAAACTTTTCCTCTGCAGGCTGGTAAATATCGGTTGCCACACCTAAACTCAGAACACCACGGGTTTTGACATAAGATAATTCGTGAGCCAAAACTTCGGGCGCATTATACTTAACAAAAACAGTGTTTGGTTTTTCTTTGCAACCTTGAGGTGTATGAAAACCACTGTCACAGTATACACAATTAAATTCGCAGTTAGCGTACGGGTCAAAACAGTGCCTTGTCCAAAGCCTAGTTGGCAGTATTCCGACGTTACCAAGCACGGTGTTGACTTTCATTTGTTTGTACGTAACAGGCATGGGTGGTCCAACTACTGCAAAGTATTCAGTTTACTGCATC
>JAOZIC010000194.1 GCA_026014605.1 Candidatus Bathyarchaeota archaeon | reverse complement strand
GCATCGGATAAACTGTTGTAATCGATGTCGATAATGTTTGTGTACGCAAGAATGATTACGGCAAATACGATTAAGCCAATAACCAACGCCAGTTTTACTACTTTTCTGATTAGAATTCCGATTAAAAATCCGCCAACACCACCAATAACTAACTGAAAAAGAACAGACGCGAACAGTTCATCAAGTGGTGCAGATACCATCGTTATTTGTAGATTATGTACAGTTAA
The DNA here is from genome assembly GCA_026014605.1 of Candidatus Bathyarchaeota archaeon. Taxonomy (GTDB): domain Archaea; phylum Thermoproteota; class Bathyarchaeia; order Bathyarchaeales; family Bathyarchaeaceae; genus Bathyarchaeum. Next base: position 4,060 of record JAOZIC010000194.1, on the reverse strand, counting down.
TAAAACTAATCGTCAACGCCAGCATGGAAATGATGTACACCAACCATTAAAAGAAGATTTATAATGGAATTTAGCGTAGATTCATGCATGAAAATAAAGCGGTTGCTCAGCGGCAAACAAAACCAACTAAAAGCTAAAGATATAGCAATTTTTGATGACTCAGAAAAACTAAAAACAGTTCTTAACAAACTCAGCTGGAAGATTCTGCAACTGTTAAGCGAACAGGAAATGTATCCAATACAGGTTGCAAAAAAGCTGAACATGCATGAACAGAAAGTTTACTACCACATCAGAAAACTGTCCCAAGCAGGCGTAATCAAAGTAGTAAAAGAAGAAGAAAAAAAGGGAGCAGTAGCAAAATACTACAAAGCCGCTTTTCCCGCAATGGGAATAGAACTGCCGTTTGGTTACCAAAAAATAAACAATGTTGAACCAAAACAAATCGACAAAAAAATGGAGCAGTTTCTAAGCCCAATAGTCACATACAACACGTTAGACGGAAAAATCGTTGTCGGAAGCCCAGACATTCACGGACCATTCAAAGCAAAAGCCCGCGACGGGCACTACGCCGCACATTTAACATTGTTTCTGGGAAAATTTGTAGACTTGCCTCAAGAATTTCCAATAAAACTGGATGTGGACGTTAAGGCAGAAAAAGAGGAAAACAACAACATGATTCTAGTAGGTGGACCAGGAACAAACCTGATAACCCAAGAAGTCAACGAGCATCTGCCCATACGCTTCAACATGATGCCCTCTGAACACGGGTTCATGTTAGGCGGACTGTTTTCAGAAAAAACTCAAAAAGTCTACACTGCAGACAGCACAGGAGTAATAGCCAAAATACCCAACCCATGGAACCTAGAAAAAAGCATAATCGTGTTGGCAGGCAACAAAGCAGTTGGAACAAAAGCCTGTGTGTTAGCACTCACCAACTTTTGGAGCAAGGCACTAAAGAACTTCAATAACGAAAAATTTGCAGCCGTAATTCAAGGATACGACCTAGACGGCGACGGAAAAGTTGACTCCATAGAAATTTTGGAATAACAGTTGTGAGTAAACATGCAACCCGTAACAATTGTTTTTTCCGCCCGTGGACACGAAAACGTTTTGGCAACCCACAAAACAACAGTTGAAGTCACCAAAGAAAAACACCTAACAAAACAAGGCGACTGCATACTAGCCGTTGAAGCAACAAAAGCCGCCGAGGATTTGCCAGACGAATTCAAACAGGCAGCAAAAAAACAAGGCGCAACAATCACAATAACATTCCAAGTTGGCGAACTTGTGGAAGTTGTGAATGCAAAAGGCAGTCCACTGTTGACGTTTACTCACCCCACAGATTTAGTGGTACGAAAAAGCAGTTTTGTTTGCGGACGAACCCTAGCGATACACGCAGACAAAGCCGCCAAAGACCTTTCAAGAAAACTGGTTGAAAAACTAAAAGACCCCAAACAACAGGTCACAGTCACATTAGTAGTAGAAAACTACTGAATTTTCGCATCAACAACAACCTGCCAAGTGTAAGGCGCAACCTCTCGAACAGTTTTTGCCAACAACACCTTTGACAGTTCTCGTTCGTTTTTCTCCACAGCTTTGGCCAACCGAACCGACGCAGTTTCTAGAGGGTCTGAGTCCTTAACAAAATCGTAAAAATGAACAACACCACCTTCCGGTTTGAGCACCTGACAGGCAACATCCACAAAATCTATCGCAGTTTCAGGCAGATTCATGATTACGCGGTCAGCTTCTCCAAACAACCGCTCTTTAACCACCTGCCGCGCATCCCCCAAAACGGGGACAACCTGTTTTTCGACACGGTTAACGGCTATGTTTCTTTTCAACAAAGACACCGCATCAGGGTTAACATCAACACCGTAAACCCGAACGTTTTTGTGCATTTTTGCAATCGGAACAACAAAAGGACCCACTCCAGCAAACAAATCAACAACAGTTTCGCCGTCATTTGCGGCTAGGGCAACTCGGTTGTGCTCACTGGAGAGTCTGGGAGAAAAATAGGCTTTAGCAACATCCACGTGGTACACGCATCCGTATTCTTTGTAGACCGTTGCAGTTTGGTTCTCGCCTGCGATTACCTCAAAATCTCTTAAACGAAAAACACCCCCCACCGCGCCGGACTTGGCTAAAACCGTTTTTGTAGATTTATGAGCGTTTAGTATTGCCTGTCCAATTGCCGTTTTGTATTCAACCAGTTCAGGAGTAATTTCGACGATAGCAATCTCGCCAACAAAATCAATAGCTCGAGGAATGTTAGCAAGAAGGTCTGGAGGCAGTTTGTTTGCAAGAAAATCTTGTGGAACCAGATGCCGTTTTGGTTGTTCAGAAAAGGTTTGGCTCGAAATCGTATACTCAGATAGAGTTGATTCAATTCTTTTTAGGGCACTAGTTTTGGGTTCTGACTTAAGAGGTATACACAAGAAGTCGCCGATTTGTTGAATTTTTAGTGAGCTGTCATACAGGTTTAGTTCTCGTACTAGAGATATGGCTTGTTCTCCAGACTTTTTTGGAACTTTCAGGCAAGTTGTTTTTGGCACTGCTGCTCACAAGACAATATGTGAAAGGGATTTAAATGGTTAGAGCAAAACCAGACGGTTTTTGGTTAACTGTACACCTGCAAGACAGTGTGTTCAGGTGTGTACCTTAACGATAAATATTCACACGAAACAAGCTACAGGCATAGACAAAGCCTAAACGGTTTGTAAGGTTGTCTTTGTCTTTAATGTGAGGGGGTGAAAAAGATTAAAGATGTTGTGGATACTGCGCTAGAATCCGATTCGTTCAAGACATTATGCAAAGCAGTTATTGCTGCGGGTCTTGCGGATGCGTTAAAAGGGGCTGGTCCGTTCACAATTTTTGCTCCAACTGACGACGCTTTTGCCAAACTACCAAAAGGAACGGTTGAAGGGTTATTAAAAGACAAGAAAAAATTAACGTCTATTCTCAAGTATCATGTTGTTCCTGAAAAGTTGATGGTTACTGATTTTAAGCGACCCAAGAGCTTCAAGACAATGCAGGGGCAAGAAATCAAAGTTGACGGCTTGATGTGGCACATCAACAAAAACATAAAAGTTAACGACGCTAAAACAGTGAAAACAGACATCAAAGCAACAAACGGCGTTATTCATGCTATTGATTCTGTTCTTATGCCAAAATAGCGAACAAAGGTTATGCTTGTGTGATGCTGGCGTGACCGGATTTTCCTCTTTTTCTCAGTTTAATTATAACTGTCAGGCAAATTTTAAATTGTATTTTGCGTACTATTCATCATGAATTCTGAAACAAGAAAAAAAATAATAGCCAAGTCGCCAATTTCCTTTAGTTACCTGAAGCGTTTCAACACCGCAGCAGGCTTTTTGCATCTAATCCAAGGAATCATAATGTTGGCTTTGGGGCTTCAACTGGAATGGTCAAGAGACATCTACACATTCTACCCGAAACTGGAAATACTAAACCTCGAAACAACACCAACGTTTAACATATATCCGGACCCCCAGATTTTCTTTAGCATCGGATATCTTGGTGCGATTCTTGCGTCGTTTCCACTGATTTCTGCGTTGGCACACTTTGTTATTGCGTACCCGAAAAACAAGAGTTACAACGAAAATCTGAAGAAAGGAATGAACCCATACAGGTGGTACGAATACGCGTTCTCAAGCTCAATAATGATACTGTTAATCGCCTTGTTTTTGGGCGTCTGGGACTTTTGGTCGCTGGTCATGATTTTTGTATTGAACGCAATGATGATAATGTTCGGTTACATGATGGAAGTAGTAAACCAAAAAACAGAAAAAACAAGCTGGTCAGCATTCATTCTCGGAACCATCTCAGGTTTCACACCATGGGTTGTGCTCTACGCATATTTCATCGCGGCAGTTCAGTCCACGGGATTAGACCCGCCAACGTTTGTTTACATGATTTTATTCATCTATTTCTTCTTGTTCAACATCTTTGCAATCAACATGGTCCTGCAATACAAAGGCGTCGGACGGTGGAAAGACTACCTTTACGGAGAAAGATTCTACATCATACTAAGCTTTGT
>JAOZIC010000211.1 GCA_026014605.1 Candidatus Bathyarchaeota archaeon | reverse complement strand
ATGCAGACATAAACTTTGTAGCAGTAAACGACCTAACAGACGCAAAAACCTTAGCGCATCTACTGAAACACGACACAGTCCACGGCAAATTTCCCTTCTCCGTTGAGGCAAAAGGTTCATCCCTTATAGTTGACGGAAAGGAACTCAAAATTTTGGCAGAACCAGACCCCACCAAACTTCCATGGAAAGAAATGGGCGTTTACGTTGCAGTTGAATCAACAGGAAGATTTAGATCACGAGAAGCAGCTTCAAAACACCTTGAGGCTGGAGCAGAGAAAGTTCTCGTTTCTGCACCAATGAGTCCAGCAACAAGTGCTGACTTGACTGTTGTTTATGGTGTAAACGATAACCTGTATGATCCAAAGAAACACAACGTAATGTCCTTGGCTTCATGTACAACTAACTGTTTGGCTCCTGTATCCAAAGTTCTTAACGAGAATTTCGGAATTGAGAAAGGTCTCATGACTACAGTTCACGCTGTAACTAACGACCAAAGACTTCTCGACATGCAACACAGTGACCTCAGACGTGCACGATCAGCAGCCTTCAACATGATTCCAACATCAACAGGTGCCGCAGTTGCAGTTGGTTTAGCTCTTCCAATGCTTAACGGAAAACTGAACGGTATGTCACTACGTGTTCCAACACCTGACGTTTCAATCGTTGACCTAGTAGCAATACTAAAGAAAGAAGCTACAGCAGACGAAATCAACGCAGCACTAAAGAAAGCAGCTGAAGGTCCACTGAAAGGTGTACTTGCTTACAGTGAAGAGCCTCTTGTCTCATCGGACATTATCCACAACAACAACTCAGCTATTGTTGACGGAAAGTTAACCATGACCATTGGTAACTTGGTTAAAGTCCTTGCTTGGTACGACAACGAGTGGGGCTACTCCGTTAAGATGGCACGCATGATCGAAAAGATCTGCAAGATGGCCTAAAACCAAAAACACACAAACCTCAAATACCCCCCCTTTTCCTTTTTTTAATTTGTAGGTGAAAATATTGCCAAAATTCTTAACAATAGATGATTTCGACTTAAACAACAAGACAGTTCTTGTGCGAGTAGACTTTAACTCGCCACTTGACCCAAACACAAAACAAATCATTAATGATAAAAGAATTCGAGCTCACGCCCAAGAAACAATCAGTGAACTTGTGAAAAAAGGCGCAAAAACTGTTGTCTTGGCTCATCAGGGCAGACCTGGCGATGCAGACTTCATTAATCTTGAACAACACGCCAAACTATTGGGCAAAGCACTAAACATGCCTGTAAAATATGTTGACGATGTTTATGGACCAGACGCCCAAAACGCAATTAAAGCCTTGGCTAGCGGAGAAGTTCTAGTTCTAGGAAACGTTCGAGGAGTCTCTAACGAACAAAGTAAAGGAACACCCGAAGAACACTCCAAAACAGAGTTCGTCAAAAACTTGGCACCTCTAGCAGATGTATTCATTAACGACGCTTTTGCTGCAGCTCACAGAGCTCATGTTTCAATGGTTGGTTTCACAGCTGTTTTGCCCAGCGCTGCTGGCAGAATAATGGAAAAAGAACTCAAAGCTTTAGGCAAAGTTTTGGAATCTCCTGAAAAACCATCCGTGTTTGTGATTGGCGGAGCAAAAGGCGATGACTCATTGGACATATCCAATTACGTATTGAAAAACGACATAGCCGATCAAGTGTTAGCTGGCGGAGTAATCGGTCACATTTTCCTTGTCGCAAAAGGCGTAGACTTGGGCGAAGGCAACATGAAATTCTTGGAAAAGAAAGACCTGATGTGTCTAGTTCCGGGAATAAAAGAGCTCATGAACAAGTATCCCGGTGCAATCGTTACACCAATTGATTTAGCCATGGATGTTGACGGTAAACGCAAAGAAATCGACATCGAAAATCTGCCAACAGACAACTCAATCTTTGATATTGGAACTAAAACCGCAAACATGTTCGGTGACATAATCCGCAAAGCAAAAACAATCGTTGTAAGCGGTCCAGTAGGCGTTTTTGAGAACCCAGAGTTTAAGGCTGGTTCTCAGATTGTTCTTCAAGCCGTTGCAGAATCTGAAGGATTCTCACTGGTTGGCGGAGGACACACCGTTGCTGCCGTAGAAAAGTTGGGTCTGGCTGACAAGATGTCTTATGTTAGCACTGCTGGAGGAGCTTTGATCGAGTTCCTTATGGGAAAACAGCTGCCTGGAGTTGTTGCTCTGGAAAAGGCAGCTGACAGAACCTAATTTTCCCTCCTTTTTCTTTTTTTGTTTTATCTTTTTGGTAAATTATATCTAATTCTTGTTCTCAACATAGTTTGGGCTTGATGCTTTGATTGACGCTGTTCTAGTTGAGTTGCTGATTCTTGTTGGCTCGTTGGTTGTTTTAGCTTTTTCAAGCCACTACGCAATAAAAGCAATCGAAAAACTCATTGCGTTAACAGGCTTAAGCGAGATGTCCGCGGGTTTTATTTTGTTGGCTACTTTGACTTCGGTGCCTGAAATAATTGTGGCGCTGTTTTCGGTTCTTGAAGGTGAACCTGGAATAAGCGTCGGCGACATTCTTGGCTCAAACGTTTTTAATATTGGTGCGGTTTTGGGGATTTTGGGAATTTTTGGTTACCTCAAAACTTGTTGCACTAACTTGTTGTTGGATTTAACGGACATTTTGTTTCTTACTTCGTTGATACCATTACTTCTTGTTATTTTCAATATCTCTAGCCCAATCGTTGGGGTTCTTTTGTTAGGAACTTTTGTTGCAAACACCTATTTTATGGCAAAAAAACGAACACCCGCTGTAGAAGTAAACGGTAACTCAAATGTTGTAAAAACGGGAAGCAAAACCAAAGTTCTTTCAATGTTAGCTATCGCTTTACTTGGAGTTATTGTTGCTGCACGCTTGGTTGTTTCGTCTGGAGTTAACATCGCGGTACTCTTAGGTGCACCACCAATACTTCTAGGCGCAAAAGTAATCGCAATCGGCACATCCCTCCCAGAATTTACAACAGACCTTGCCGCAGTCCGCCGAGGACGCGTTCACCTCGCAATTGGTGGTATTATTGGCTCGAATCTGACCAATCTTACTTTGGTTTTAGGTCTGGTTTTGTTGACATCTCCTTCTGTGGAGATTACCATCTTAACTGAGCTTCTTCCGTTTCTTTTGATAACGACTGTTGTTTTCTGGCGTTTTCTCACAAGAGGCGGAATCTCAAAAATCGGCGGCTTACTTTTGTTGATAACCTATGTGCTATTTCAAGTCTTTGTGGTGTAACTGGCAATAATCTGGTAACGTGTTCATGTTTTGAAAGCAGGTAAGTTCAAATCAACTTTGAGTCTTTTGAAGATTTTATATCCCATCCATCCACCGATGGCTGCTTCTGCTATTATGACTGGAAATAGCAAGAATACAACATTTATGAAGCGCGCTATGTAATCGGGAGGGAACAGCAGTATGTTTTTTATTATTATTCCAAAGAATGGGTTTAGTAACCAAAATGTAACCGATACTAAGACGCCCCACCAAAGAATTCGGTCTGTCTTTTTGAATACTGGATAAACGCTGTTTAATATGAGATCAATGACAAACGCGTTGATTACCATGTTTGTTTTGGATAATATGTCAAATGGAATGCCTCCAATAGGGGTGGGTGTGATTAAAATGGTGAAAAGGCTGATTTGTATAAAAAATCGCCATCTTCTTCCTTCGTAAATGAGTAACGAGAAACTGGTTATGATTGCATGAATTATTGTAAAAAGATAACTTGTTCCGGGTATACCCGTAATCATTCTGGCTATTTGCCCGACTGTAATAGTTACTACAAAGTGTAAAACAGCCAAGCAGATTATGAAACACAAATCTTTGGTGTTAATCATAGAAATCTTTTAACACTATTAGGGGAATTCAATATTTAATTGTATTGTAAAATACAACCAAAAGTTATACTATGTATTATTACTGATATGATTGTTACTACTTTGTAACTGTTACGTGTACAATCGTTAACTGTTTCTACAAATTTTGTCTTTCTTACAATAATATGAATATGTTAAACGTTACTTTGTAGAATAGTTCGTTATTGGGAAATTCTCTATTCCCGGAACTGCGATTAAAAACTCCACTTTTTGGATGCCTTTCACTTTTTTGATTTCAAAGATTTTTTCAGTCAAATCTTTCGTATCTCTAAATGCCACAACTGCATATCCTTCATAGTCTCCTATTGCAGTGGATGCAATTATGATGTTTGAGATTTTTTTTATGTTGTCAATAGCATCAATTGGATTCACTGATGCGGACACTCGTAGTAACAAATGTGCTGTACCTTGGTATCCAATTTTTTCGAGATTAACTGAAATTGAACAGAATTTTATTATTCCCTTTG
>JAOZIC010000144.1 GCA_026014605.1 Candidatus Bathyarchaeota archaeon | reverse complement strand
ACAAAGTTCGGAGAATATGAGTCACAAAAAGACGAAGAACCAGAACTGAACATATTCAACCTAATCGTAGGCGACGAAGAACGTCACCAAAGAATATTGATGGCGTTAACAAAGCTTTGTGACAGAAAACTATCGTTCAAACAAGATGCACCAGTCGTAAAATACCAAAGCCCAGACTCGTGGTATGTCCCGCCAAGAGGAAGAAGGCAATAAACTGGTTTACAGTTTCTGGCAACTGTTTAGTGTGTTCAAAAACTGGATAAAATCAGAATAAACAACAACTGTTGGAAGTTGGTAACGTGTCCAAAAAAGATGCAGTTGCGGACTTGAAAGGAAACACGTTGCGTGTTTACTGGTATTTGCTGCAGTGCCCCAACAATTCTTCAGGTCCACGCCAGATTCAAAGAGATTTAGGATTTAAAAGTCCGGCGTTGTCTGCGTATCATCTCGATAAACTTTTGGAGTTAAATCTTGTTGAAAAAATCAGCGGCGAATACCAGATAACAGAAGTTGTTGAGGTTGGAGTTCTTAAACAGTTCATGAAACTTGGGAGCTTCATGATTCCAAGATATATTACATACGCAACAATGATTAGCATACTTTTTGGGTTCTTTCTAACGCAGTTTAAAGACGTGAACTTCTACAGCCTTTTTGCATTAATTTTTGGAGCGTTAAGCACCACGATTTTTTGGTATGAAACGTTCAGGATTTGGCGAAGCAAACCATAGTTAACAAAGAATCTGGTTTTTTCAGGTGTTCAAGAGGTTGAACACGGTGTTCAAAAACGTTGTTTTATATCCAGTTTCGTAACAGTTACTACATAGGGATTTGGATGGAAAACAAACCAAGAACCATAAGTCTGCGAATAGTAGCAGGCATCATCATTGCCGCAACAATCATCGTCGCCGTTTTTGCTTCAGGAATCCAGTTGCCAACATCCCAAATAGACGTTGGACGATTAACAATCTTTCTAAAAGACGCCCCAGTAGACGTTGACGAATTATGGATAACCATAACTGGGCTCGAGCTCCACAAAACAGGAGAAGATGCAGGATGGACAAATATAGATTTCTTGCAAGGACAAGAAAACGTCACGTTTAACCTGCTAGAATACCAAGACGAACAAGTCCTAAGTTTAGCAGATGTGGAAATCGGTTCAGGTAACTATACCAAGATTCGTATGAGCGTAGTTAAAGCTGAGGCATGGTATTACACAGAAGCACCAGAAACGGAAACGGAACAACAAACAATAGATAAAGTTACACTCAAAGTTCCGTCAGGCAAAATTGATGTAATAACACAATTCACAATAACTGGTGGAGAAAACGTTGTTGTTTTAATTGACATGCAACCAGACTACGTGTCAATAAGCCACAGCGGCAACCTCAAACCAGTACTAAAATCAAGCATTTCACAAGGAGGTGCATAAAAGGATGTTCCAAGCACTGTTTTCAGCAGTTGAAGCAGTATTTTCACACCCAGAGTTCCTTGTCCCAACAATGTGGGTAGCACTAGGCTGCACAATCGCATGGTATTTGCTTTCCGCCAAAAGATGGCACGCAATATCACGCACAGAACTACAAATGCTATGGAAAACCCACAAACAGTTCACCCGCTGCACATCAAAAGGTTTTGAACCAATACACAAAGGCAAAAAAATTGTCGGCTACAAATGCCACTGCGGACACGAACACATACAAGAAAAACCCCTAATCAACTTCGGCGCCTAACCAGGCGCTCACACCGTATGTTTCAGGGGGAAAACAAGATGAAATCTTCAATCAAAAACGAAAATGACCTGAAAAAAGAGTTGACAAAAGCAGGTTACTCACAAAAAGCAATCAAAGAAATCCTCAAATGGGTTCCATATTCCAAGAAATGATTTTTTTATTTTTCATCAACAATCATAGGTCACTGTGCCTATGTTTTTATTTTTTAAGAAAAAGACCAGAATTAAAACAAAAACATGTGATGTGGTCAAGATTTCTTGACAATAATCTTTTTCAATTCTTTCAACCCAACATGTATAGTGGTTCAATTTTGAATAAAAATAATAAACTGGGTTACACGAAGAAGTTTCTTGGCATCATTTTGGTTGTTTTGGTTTCAGCAATAACGATTAGTGGGGCTGTCTTTGAAGCGACTAAAGGGTCAGTTAACGCTAATCCAGAAACTACTGTTGGTGGAGTAATCTGGGGAAACATAACATGGTCACTCAATGGAAGTCCATATCTTTTTACTGATGACGTTACAGTTGCCAGTAACGCGACTCTAACCATAGCACCTGGTGCGGTTGTGAACATTGACATTTGGGCGTTAAAAGTTGAAGGAACACTTTACGCACAAGGAAACGAAACGCACAGAATAGTGTTACAGAGCGATAAAAACCCGATAAAGGCTTGGCTTCCAAGAATATATTTCAACAGTAGCGAACCGTGGGATGAAAACACCAGCACCGGATGTATTATTGAATATGCTGAAATTGACATTGTTAACTCCCAATATGAAACCATTTTGGGAGGCGCCCCAAAAATATCAAACAACCTGATAATTAATTACGGAAACGACGCTGCAGCAGTTCGTGTTGACGGAATAATCTCAAACAACACCATCATAGGAGGATACAGAGGCATCGTCGCAGAAAATGGACACATTTCATACAACATAATCAAAGATGCGGATGTCGGCATTTCTTGTAGTTACACGTCTTATGAGCCCATCTATCAACCAGTCATCATCGGAAATTTGATTATCGACAATTCTGTGGGAATTGATGATTGGAGTTCGTCACCTTACATAGCCAATAACACCATAGTGAACAACATGTACGGAATTCACTTCACACAAGATGCGTTTTCCAGAGACGCAACGCCGGTGGGGATTGTTTGCAACAAGATTCACAACAACAATTATGACGTATTTGTAGACTATGAGGACCCTCAAATAACAGTGAACATGACCAACAACTGGTGGGGAACAGCTGACACAGATGTTATTGCCCAAAAAATATGGGACCAAAATGACGACAACAATCTTTGCAGCATAAATTACTCGCCTTACCTAACATCCCCCACGGATGTAGAATTGCCTCCAGACAGTTCAATACCACTGGCCATTTTTTCAGTTACGCCCTCAACGCCACATGCTACTTCACAGATAACCTTTGATGCCTCTGCAAGCATCGAATACAGCACCATCACGGACTATACTTGGGATTTCGGCGACAACAATGTCACATCTTTTAGTAATCCAATTGTAACGCACACGTATGCGGTATCTGGCAGCTACAATGTTACTTTGACAGTTAGTAACGGGTTCGCCACAAGCAGTAAGTCAACTGAGGTTGTAGTGCTCCAAGAAGAAACAGTTCCAGTTACAGTCGACAACTATGACGGATTATGGCATAACGCCGACTTCAATATAGCACTGAACGCTACTGACCAAGGAAGCGGAGTTGCCCAAACACATTACCAAATTAACGAAGGCACAGTTATGTCGGTCAGCATTGATGGACAGCCGCTGATTGTAACCGAGGGCACAAACAACATCTTGAGTTACTGGAGCGTAGACAACAACGGAAACACAGAAACAGCCCACACGATAACTGGAATAAAACTGGACAAAACAGCACCCTTTGGGTCGTTCACAATAAACGAAAACGCAACATACACAGACTCAGAAAACGTAACATTAACGCTGTCAGCACAGGACACAGGCTCAGGAATAGCACAGATGCGCTTTAGTAACGATGGAGCAACATGGAGCATTTGGGAAACGTACTCAGCAAACAAACAGTGGGAATTGTCAACAGACGATGGAATGAAAACAGTTTTTGTCCAATTCAAAGACAACGCCGAATTGATTTCGGAAAACTACCATCAAAGAATAACAATTGACACAACTAAACCCACAGCCAACGCAGGCTCGGACAGAACAGTGAATATTGATACACTCATAACGTTTAGTGCAAACCAGTCCACAGACAACATGGGCATAACAAGTTACAGCTGGGACTTTGGGGATGGAACAACAGGTTCAGGCGAAACAGTAGATCATGGATATCCAAACAAAGGAAACTACAACGTCACATTAACAGTCCAAGATGTGGCAGGCAACACAGACACAGCACAAATAACAGTAACAGTAACCACGCCCATCGAGTTACCATTAGAACTGATCGCCGCAGCATTAGCAACAACAGCTGTAGTAGCAGTTTGGCTCATTGTAAAAAGAATTAAAACAAAAACTAGATTCAACACTCAGCAAGTTCTCTAATTTTCCAATTTCAACAACAAAAACTAGTTTTTAGATGTTAGGTGGGCTTTGGCGTTTCGCACAACTCCAGTTGGAATTGCTTTACTTAGGAGGTGATCCGGCCGCAGGTTCCCCTACGGCCACCTTGTTACGACTT
>JAOZIC010000040.1 GCA_026014605.1 Candidatus Bathyarchaeota archaeon | reverse complement strand
AGAAATGCGCAGATTAACGATAGTGCGAATGATGTTAGCATTATTGTCCATGGGTTTGTGAAGTTGTGCATGTCTAGGGTGATTTTGTTGACGACTGTGTTTGTTAGCATTGGCAGATTTATGGTGAAGACAACAAAGGCTTGGTGTTTTCGTTTAACCGAAAAAATGGCAGCAGGCAACCCTACACCAAAAGACAACAACCCAGATATTGTTAGTAGAATCCAATCAAACCCGCTTAGGGTACTAGTTAACCCAACCAAACCCCAGTAGAGACTTATGAGGGAGATTACTGCAAGCAGTATGCCGCCGAAAAAGCCGTAGTTACGGTTCATGAAAGACCCCGTCTTTGAGGCTTTTTTGAATTTGAAAACAAAAAACAGCAACACAACAACCAAGACTGCAACTCCAACAATGGTGGCAATTGTCCAGATTGGCGCGTTTGCAGTGTGCTCAAAACTAAAGCCCGTACGGGTTGTTTGCCATCCCTGCTGTGAGACGGCTACGTGGATGTATGCGGTAGGCAGCCAAGTTGGAACTGTTGCGGTGTAGACTCCGTTTACACCCGTTTTTTGTGCAGCTACACCGTTAACGGTTACCGTGGCGGTATCCGCGGTTTTGGGCAAAAACGTTTGACCAGAATACGACGCCCCATCAGGCAAGGTTAAACCCTGTTCGGGAAGCAACAAATAGGTGACGTTGACCGAAACCAGTGTTTCCCAAGTTGTTTCGGTGTTAGAGTTAACCAAGTCTACGTGGAAGGTGTCCCACCAAACCTCCACGGAAGAGGAGTTTAGACCGTAAAGGCTGTTTTGGGCATCAACAAGACTGCAATTATATTCTGTTCCCTGCTCAGTAACCAAACGGGTTGGAGTAAATGTTAGCACCTGAGCAGTCGATGAGGAATAGTTGAACGAAAAACTTCCCGAAGTCGTGTTAACCAAAACCGTGTCCACAACCTCGTTCAGGGTGTTGTTGACCTGAAAAGATACCGTTGCGTTCTCGATGAATTCTCCAGAGTTTTCGCCGTAACTGTACTGTGCATCGTAACAAAAAGTCCAGTTCGTTCCCACCGTAGTGTACAGCGGTGAATCGGGCATTTTTGGGTTCACAGAAACCAAGTAGCCAGCTTCTGTTTGGGCATCAACTACTATGACTGCGGGAAAAACCAGCACACATAGCAAAATAGATGCAAAAAGAATCTGAAAAACTGATTTCCGGTTAAAAACATACATGACTCAAATGATAAACAAAATCATCTTATAAGAATGACTATACTACCCCAAACAAAAACGGTTACTTAAGCAACTCCAACAGAATCGCCTTCGCCGAATGCAACCTGTTCTCACTTTGCAAGTAAATCACAGAATTAGGGTCGTCCACGATGTCGTCAGAAATCTCGTAACCGCGGTGAATCGGCATATCATGCATAATCAACGCGTCGCTACCCTTCAACAACTTCTTGTTTAGCTGGTAAGGCAACATAGTTTTGATACGCTTCTCTTTCTCTTTCTTGAATTTGGGGTCCAAAAAGAATTCCATGTCAACCCAAGTATCCGTGTAAACTACATCAGCGTCTTCCACGGCAGCTTTGACATCCAACGAATTCTCATACAAACCAGTAACTTTTGCTGCCTCAACAATATCCCCATCAAACGCAGCCTCGCTAACTATGGGAGTTACTGTAACTATTTTCATGCCAGTTCGTGTACACCCTTCAATCAAAGAGTTACAAATATTGTTGTGCACACCAATATACGCCAGCTTAAGCCCCGTGAGTTTGCCTTTCTTTTCTTTGACTGTAACCAAGTCCGCGATTATCTGGCAAGGATGATAACGTTCGTCACAACCGTTAATCACCGGAACAGACGCAGCCCTAGACATGGCAACTAAATTAGCATTCTTTAATACACGAGCCATAATACCGTCAACGTAACCAGAAATAGACTTGGTTTCGTCACCTAAATCCGCCAAAACCAGATTTGTGCTTCGCCAATCCATGTAAACCGAGTGCCCGCCAAGCTGGGTCATCGCCACCTCGAAACTGAGCCTTGTCCGGGTGGAAGTTTTTTGAAAAATCATGGCTAAGGACTTGTCTTCTAAAGCAAACGAGTACTTGTCAGGGTTGCTTTTTAGTTCTAAAGATTTGTCGATAACGCCGTTGATTTGTTTGGTACTCCAGTCTTTAAGAGTAATCAGATGCATAGGTGAATTCTCCACGTTACGCTGGTACACCTCTTTTTCTCAGACAGCTATATAAGTTATCAAAAAACTGCCCAAAACCACACACCCAAACAACAAAACCAACCAAAAAAACCGCCCAAACAACTCCAAAAAACCTAGAAAGAATTAAAAGCCAACACCATTTAATAATAAAATCCAAAACCAACTCACCGTTGGTTTACCAGAAGGGTAAAACTTGAAAATCACAAGAAACACAAAAGGAATCTCAAAACCAATTTTCATCCTACTATTAATTCTCGCCATGATAATAGGCGGAATATTTTCGTACCTACTAGCAGCAGGCTACTACCTCAGCCTAGGAACCGCAGTTCCAGAAAGCACATCCCTGTCGATAAAAGGAGTTGCATTTGATGCAACAAAACCAGGAACATTTGAGGTAACGGTGCTTAACCCAACATACTCGCCCACAACTGCAAATATTGCAGAAATCTTTGTGATAACAGAAGACAACAACGTCTACACAATCGACGAAGTAGACCCCGAACTGCCAACCACGTTAGCCAAAGGAAAACAGGAAACATTCACATGCACATGGGATTGGGGAGACTTCGGCAACGAATACGTAAAAGTAGTTGTAACAGTTGAAGACGGCTCAGGTTCAGTTTACAACGCTGAAGTAGCTCCAGTACAACTAACGATTGCTCCGGTGTTCGCAACAGTGGACACAGAACACTTCAACATCACTGTAACCAACCAGGAAGAGTCGTCACTAGACCTTGAAATAACAAAAATAACAGTAACATTGGACGACCAAACCGAAATAGAAATAACAGAAACAACTCCGTCGCTACCACGAGACCTAGCAATCGACAACCGACAAGCATTCAAATGTGCTTGGACATGGACAAACTACCGAGAACGCGAAATAACAATAACAGTATACACCGCAGAAGGCTTCACATTCACCAGAAACTACACAACCCCAGACGCAGTCCAACTAGCAATTACAGACGTAGACTTTGACGTAACAGACATGGAAAAATTCGAAGTAACGATTCAAAACACAGAACGCTCCACAGCATCAGCAGACATCACAACAGTTAGCGCAATGCTAGCAAACCAAACAATGATAGACATCCCCATAGACTCACCAGCAACACCATACACACTTGGAATCGGAGACAGCGTCACACTAACATGCATACTAGACTGGGAAGACCTACGAGGCTCAGCAATCGCAATAGCAGTAGAAACACCAGAAGGCTACTACGGGTACATGGAACAAACTATACCCTAAATAGTCTAAAACAAAAAAACGGTAATCCAAAAGACCAATTTTTTGGTCTACTGGATTTTTATCCCATTTTCAGGATTTTTCAGAGCTTCTTGGAACACTTTTAACAGTTTTGTCGTAACTGGACCACGTTTACCTGCTCCAATCACACGTTTGTTAACTGTGCGTATCGGCGCAACTTCTGCAGCGGTTCCAGTGAAAAACGCTTCTTGTGCAGTAAACAACTCGTAAGGAGTTATGTTCCGCTCGATTACCT
This sequence comes from Candidatus Bathyarchaeota archaeon, assembly GCA_026014605.1. Classification (GTDB taxonomy): domain Archaea; phylum Thermoproteota; class Bathyarchaeia; order Bathyarchaeales; family Bathyarchaeaceae; genus Bathyarchaeum. The sequence goes on along the minus strand of JAOZIC010000040.1, from coordinate 711 downwards.
CAATGCCCATCTTGGCTGCTAACTTGATCAGAAACGCCCTAGTTATTCCATCCAACGCACCAGAAGCCAACGTCGGAGTGAACAGTTTACCGTCACGCACCAAGAATATGTTCTCGCCTACTCCTTCAACTAGGTAACCGTCTTTGTCTAGGCACAGGGCCTCGTCCATGCCTGCGTTGTTTGCCTCGATTTTTCCAAGTATACTGTTAAGGTAGTTTAACGACTTCATTTCATGCGTAGCAGAGTCCACACTGTTACGTCTGACCCATGTTATCAGGGTGCTGATTCCAGTTTCTAGTTTTTCGGGCGAATGAAGCTGCAGTCTTGGCTCAGTGATGATTATTATCGTAGCTTTGGGACATTTTCTTGGGTCTAAACCAAGGTCGCCGACGCCTCGTGTGACTACTAGGCGGATGTATGCGTCTTTGAGGTTGTTCTTTTTGAGGGTTTCAATAACTGCTTGGGTGAGCTGCTCTTTGGTTACTGGAATTTCTAGAAACATTGGTTGCGCAGACCTGTATAGCCTGTCGATGTGTTCTTTTAGTTTAAAGACTATACCGTGGTATGCCCGAATTCCTTCAAAAACTCCGTCTCCGTATAGCAGTCCGTGGTCGTATACAGAGACCTTTGCCTCAGATTTTGGGTAATATTTGCCATCTATGTAGATTTGCAACTCGTTTGTCATACCAAACCCTCCTTTTTGAAACTTCA
>JAOZIC010000146.1 GCA_026014605.1 Candidatus Bathyarchaeota archaeon | reverse complement strand
CAAGCTCGGGTGCGTTGTGGTAGCTGTGGATTAGTAGAGGAACTGCAAACTAGGCCTGCTTTCGGCGAGATTGATATATATTGCCAATTCACAGACGTTTTTTATTCGAGGTTATCGGTCTAGTAGTGGGATCAAATATGGTCGGTCCAGTAGAGAAATATCTCTTAGATAAAATTAACACCGAAGGCACTATTCACATGACCTTGGTTGACCCCGAAAAGGTTACTCCAAAGTCAGCTTCTGCTCTAGCCAAAGATGCCGAAGCTTGTGGTTCAGCCGCCATAATGGTCGGCGGTTCAACTTCTGATTCGACTTCTCAATTAGATAATGTAGTAAAATCTTTGAAAGAATCTATTGAAATACCAATAATTCTGTTCCCCAACAATGTCACAGGTATAACCAAATATGCAGACGCTATCTGGTTTATGTCCCTTCTAAATTCTGCAGACCCATACTTTCTAGTTGGCGCTCAAATCCTAGGCGCACCAATAATCAAAAAATTCGGTTTAGAACCGTTACCTCTGGGCTACATCATTGTTGGCGAAGGTGGAACCGTAAGCGTGGTTGGAAAAGCCTCTCCAATTCCATACAACAAACCTGAACTTGCAGCCGCTCATGCCCTAGCCGCCCAATACTTTGGGATGCGTTTTGTTTACTTGGAAGCAGGGTCTGGAGTTGGAAACCCTGTACCTGGTGAACTGATCAGGCTAGTAAAGAGTGTAACTACCGTTCCAGTAATCGTAGGCGGCGGTATACGGACTGGTGAACAAGTAAAAGCTGTAGTTGAAGCTGGGGCTAACATAATTGTTACTGGAAATGTTTTGGAAGAAAACAAAGCAAGCCACAAAATAAGAGAACTAGTAGATAACATGAGAGCATGTCACAAAAAATAGCATCAACTTGTTCTGGTTGCTGTCTATCTTTTTGCGTTTTTAGAAAAGCTCAATACTCCGCGTATTTACTTCTATTGTAAGGAGACCCGCCTTGAAAATCCCGATGAGCAAAGAATACAAACAGTATACTGACAGTTTGGAAGAACAGTTAGATGCTATCTATTCTGTTGCCAAAAAAGCTCGGGAAAAAGGCTTGGACCCTGCTCTTGTTCCTGAACCTGAAGTAGCAAAAGACTTGGCAGCTCTTGTTGAGGGCTTGGTTGGTCCTCCAGGTGTTGCTGATAGTATTCGGGAATTAGCAGAACAGGTGTCTCGTGAAGAGATTTCCTTCAAAATAACTGAACAAATAATAAACGGAAAGTTTGGAAAATTAGACGCTCGAGAAGCCGCGGAACAGGCAATAAGAACCGCTTTGGCAATCCTGACCGAGGGTATAACTGCCGCTCCTATTCAGGGGATTGCTAAAGTCGAAATTAAAAAGAATACTGACCGCACAGACTATTTGGCAATCTATTATGCGGGACCTATCCGCTCCGCTGGGGGCACTGAGCAAGCTTTAACCATAATTGTTGGTGACCACATTCGGCGTCTTCTTAAGTTAGCGCCTTACAAACCAACTGAAGACGAAATTGGACGTTTTATCGAAGAAATTCGTTTATTTGAACGCTCCATTGCCCGATTCCAGTATCACATCTCGGATGCTGAACTCAGACGAGCCATTCAAAACATTCCTATCGAAGTAACTGGCACCGAATCTGACCCTGTTCAAGTTTCTTCATATCGGAACCTCCCCAGAATTGAAACAAACAACGTTAGAGGCGGAGCTCTACGAGTAGTCAACGACGGCATCGTTGGACGAGCCGCCAAAATCTTAACAACCATCGAAAAACTTGGAATCGACGGTTGGGAATGGCTTGGAAGCCTTAAAGAATTCTCCAAGAAAAAGAAATCTGGTTTTATGGCAGACGTTATCGCTGGGCGCCCAATTTTTTCGTTTCCGTCACGCTTTGGAGGTTTCAGGCTTCGCTATGGACGGTCTCGTAACACGGGACTTGCGGCGGTTGGTATTCACCCTGCAACTATGTTTGCTGTTCAAAGCTTTCTAGCTGCTGGAACCCAACTTCGTTTAGAGGGTCCAGGTAAAGGTGGGATTGTAGTTCCTGTTGACACAATTGAGCCTCCAATTGTTAGACTCAAAACTGGGTCAGTTGTCCGCGTTACTCTTGAAAACTTCAACTCCTTAGAGAAAATGATTGACAAAATCCTGTTTTTAGGAGACATTCTGATCGGGTTTGGCGACTTCTTGTACACTAACAAGAACCTTCGGCCTTCCGGTTATTCTGAAGAATGGTGGCGTGAAGAACTTCTATCTGTGATCGAACAAAAGTTCGGTGGCGACACAAAAACAGCCTCCAACGCCGCAGGCTTGTCTGTTAATCGGTTAGAGACCATCTTGGCTGATGTTTTCAGAAACAAGCCCACATTCAAAGAAGCTGTTGATATTTCGTTAGCTTTGGATATTCCGTTTCATCCGTTCTTTAGTTTTTTCTGGGAAACACTTTCTTTAGAAGAGTTTCTAGCATTAAGGAACTGGTTGTTAGCGTCTGAAACAAATAGTGACGGTTCTAATGTTCTTGAGATTGTTGGCGTTAACGATAAGAATGTCAAAGGTTTTCTTGAAAAACTTTGTATTCCACATGACGTTGTTCTGAAAAACCTGAAAATAGTTGGTGATGACGCTCAAGTTTTCAGTTTTTGTTTGGGCTTAGCCGTTTCTAACATTGATGTAGACTCTTCGGCAACGGTTCTTGAGGCAATAAAAAAGTTCACTGGTGTTACGTTTAGGGAGAAAGGTGTTAGTTTTGTTGGTGCCCGAATGGGACGACCTGAAAAAGCCAAGCACAGGGAGATGAAGCCTCTTGTTCATACGTTGTTTCCGGTTGGTCTTGCTGGCGGTTCCAGACGCAATCTTATTGATGCTTCTAAAAAGGTTAACATCGAAGTTGACCTTGTTAGCCGACGCTGTGTAAAATGTAAAACCCTAGGGTTTAAACTGAAATGTGACCATTGCGGTTCGGACACTGTTTTGGAAAGAATATGTCCTCAGTGCGGTAGAAACATGGACTTAGATGAATGTCCCGTGTGTGAGACTTCAACCCGTAGTTACTCTAAGCAACAACTTGTTATGAGGGATTTGTTGACAGTTGCTTGCAAAAATGTTGGCCTTCCAATGCTTAGCCTTGTTAAGGGCGTTAAAGGCATGACAAACGAAACAAAAACACCAGAAATCCTAGAGAAAGGCCTTTTGCGGGTTAAGCATAGTTTGTCTGTTTTTAAGGATGGTACAATTCGTTTCGATGCTACGAATGCTCCTCTTTCTCATTTTAACCCTAAAGAGATTGGTGTATCTGTTGAACAGCTTAAAGCGAATGGTTACTTGTACGACTGTGAAGGGCGGCCGTTAACCAGTTCTGATCAGATTTGTGAGCTCAAGTTGCAGGATGTAGTTATCCCCCGTAAATGTGGGACATACTTTGTTAGGGTGGCTAACTTTCTGGATGAATTACTTGAAAAAGTGTACGGTATTCCTGCATACTATAACATAACCAAACCAAGCGACCTAGTTGGGCGCCTGATTATTGGTTTAGCACCTCACACTTCTGTTGGTATCGTTGGGCGTATTATCGGTTTTACGCCTCTGAATGTTTGTTATGCTCATCATATGTGGCACTCTGCCAAACGTCGAGACTGCGACGGCGACGAAGATGCAGTGATGCTTGCTTTAGACACAGTTTTGAATTTTTCCAAAGTGTTTTTGCCGTCACATATTGGCGGAATTATGGATGCTCCAATCTTAATTATCCCTGTTGTTAATCCGCTTGAAGTGCAACGGCAAGCTCACGAGGTAGATGTGGCAGGAAAGTATCCGTTAGCGTTTTATGAAAAAACTTGGGAGCAAGCCGACCCAAGAAAAACAAGCGTAATCATTGATACAATAGAAGACCGGTTAAACACCCCTGCTCAGTTTGAAGGTTTCAAATACACCGTTCCAGTTTCAGACATCAACATGGGCAACCCAGAAAGCGTGTACAAAAAATTTGGAAAAATGACAGACAAACTCCACAGCCAACTCATTTTGGCAGAAAAAATTGCCGCCGTAGACGCTGACGTTGTTGCTAGAAAGGTTTTAACCACTCACTTTGTTCGAGACATAGCTGGTAACCTGCGAGCTTTTACTACCCAGCAATTCCGTTGTAAAGGTTGTAACAAAAAATTCAGAAGAATGCCTCTAATGGGTAAATGCACTGCATGCAAAAGCGATTTAATTCTCACCGTTTACCGTGGTGGCATCGAAAAATATTTGCCCGCAGCAACTCAGCTTGTTAAGAAATACGGTTTATTGGACTATTACGCGCAACGGCTTGAATTGGTTAGGGAAGAACTGTTGACTTTGTTTGAGGGAAAGAAGCCTCGACAAATCAGTCTTTCATCTTTTTCGTAACAGTGTAAACCTTTTTTTGGTTAAAGCGTAACCTGTTTTGAGGGCTTATGTTCAGGCAACCCTACCACCCAAACGCTTTCTTAA